>JBFLWP010000015.1 GCA_040757595.1 Nitrospirota bacterium
GCATGGCCTTTCATGGAAGACATTTTATCCGATTGAGTCAGAAAGGTCAAATTGAACTGATTCTTCAAGGCGACTCCGGCGAGGAGGACGGGCTCCCGCAACGGGACCAGACTCGAAGGAGGACAGCGCCCTTTTGCTCAAGCCCTGCTCTCCGGACGCCTTGCGCGCGAAAGTCCGCGAAGTCTTAGGCTCCTCAAGGCAATAGGAACGAGGGGGAGGGCTGGTCCTTTCTAAAGGAAGGATCAACCCTCGTCCGATATGGAGCGCGAGCGGGGTTAAAACATTCCAGTCCACGTCCGCTCTTTCGAGCGAGTGTACTACCCCACCTATTTTGGACAGGTCGTTTCGTGTTTTTGACTCTCCAGTCCGCATAGAACGCGGCCGGTGACTGCATTCCGAGCGCACTGTGCGGCGCCTGCTGGTTGGAATGGTCGAGCCACACGGGGATCTGCCGTTCCACCGTCTCGAATGTCTCCAAGCAGGCCTGGGAGGGGATTCCGTTCTTCCATTCCTGCAAGAGCGCGAGCTTCTGCTCAGCCGCCCGCCGCCGCTTCCGTCCACGCCCATTCTGGACAGGTTTGATCGTCGCTTCCATTATCCCTCCTGACCTATTCTACCTGTCCAAATCTTAAGTGGGGCACGACAACCCGGTGCTTCGGGTGTCGCGAGAGAAGGTGCACAACCAGATTGAACGCTGGTTGACGCTGGACGAAGAGGCCCGGCTCCTAGCCGCGTCACCGAACTGGTTGAGGGAGATTCTACTCTTTGCCGTCAACACGGGTTGCGGCAGGGGGAGATCCTCGATCTTCAATGGCCCCAGGTGGACCTGTTCCGGAGGACGATCACCTTGCTGGAGCAGAAGAACCGGTGCAAGGACACGCTCCCGGTGAACGCCACCGCGTTGGAGGTCCTGAAAGAGAGGGCGAAGGTGCGGTCAGAGAAGACCGACTATGTCTTTTTCAACGGGGCCGAGAACCGGATGGACGCCAGGGACCTGCTTCGCGCCTTCTACGCGGCGCGGAAAAACGCCAAGATCGGGAAGTTCCGCTTCCATGACCTGCGGCACACCTTTGCGACCCGCTTCGTGCAAGCCGGTGTGGACCTCTACGCGGTCCAGAAGCTGGGCCGGTGGAAGACGATCTCTATGGTGATATGGTGATGCGGTACGCGCACCATTACCCGGAAAGCCTGCGGGCGGGCATCGAGGTATTGGACGGGGTGGGAAGCGGTAGGAGCACAAAATTAGCACAGTCGGGCGTCTGCGCGAACACCGTGCCGCTGCAAGTCGTTGAAAAAATGGTGCGCCCGGCAGGACTTGAACCTGCGACCTGCGGGTTCGAAGCCCGACGCTCTATCCAACTGAGCTACGGGCGCACCGGCTGAGACGGCCGAAATGAAACGGGGGACCGCTGCGTGAGCGAACGGTCCCCCGCGGTTGCCTTGACGGTTCATCTGCTCCCCGGCCAAGCGCCGGAGAGCCCACGTTCAGTAGCGGTCGCGGTCGCCGCCCCCGCCTCCACCGAACGGCCGCTTCTCCTGGGGTCGTGCCTCGTTCACCACGAGGGTCCGCCCGCCCAGGTTCGTTCCGTTCAGGCCCTGGATCGCCTTCTGCGCTTCTTCGCTCGTGGCCATCTCCACGAAGCCGAAGCCCCTCGACTGCCCGGTATACCGGTCCGTGATCACCTTCGCGGACTGGACCGTGCCGTATTGCGCGAACAGCTCGCTTAGCTGTTGCTCGGTGGTGGAATAGGGAAGACTGCCCACGTATAATTTGTTTCCCACGGCTACCTCCTGCACTGCTGTTGTCTTGAAGCGAGGGAACGGAGGGGAGAAGGAGAGATGCCACGGCGCGGGACGAACTGCACCATCAGGTCACTCAGCTTTCCGGCCAGCTTCCGCTCGCAAGGCAACATCGGTTCAGGGCCGCTCTGCCCGGCTCTCCATCACTCGGCCCCGTAGCGATGAATTGCGGCCCAAGCATAGCACGGGAGTCCGGGCAGATCAACTCGGAGGGCCCGATCCGGCGGACCGACTCCCGACCCGCCGTCCGTCTTCCGATCCGGGCTCGGTCCAGGCCGCCGGGACGGTTGTCGCCATGCTGACGGTGCGTCGGGCCGCGAAGAACGACTTTCCGGCTATCCTCCGGATCCAGCGGGAGGCCTTCTCGGAATATGCCCGGGTCTACGAGGTGAGCCCCTGGACCACCGAGACGCTGGAGAGCCTCGAGTCGGACGCGGCCGACAAGGCGATCCTGGTGGCCGAATGGGACGGGGCGGTCATCGGGTCGGTGCGTTTCTGGGTCGTGGCCGGGGTCTGCGTGATCCGCCTCCTCTCGGTCAGCCCCTCGCACCAGGGCCGCGGCGCGGGCAAGGCCTTGATGCGGGAGATCGAGCGGCTGGCGGCCGGGGCGCACAAGCTCTACGTCTGCACCATGCTCAAAACGCCGCGCAACATCGGGCTGTTCCTGGGTCTGGGCTACAGGCCGGAGGCCCTCCTGCCCAACCACTACCACGGGCTGGATCTCATCTGCTTCGCCAAATACCGGGAGCTGGCCGCCTCGTAGGTCGCCTCCGCCTCAGCCAGCGGCGCTGCGCAACGGGCGGCGCATCTTCGCCGCGCGGCTTGGACCCGCCTCCACGTCCAGCGTTTCCAGCGTGCTCCGGCAGAGGCGGATGAATTCCTGTGCCGCGATCCCCAGGCTCCGGTTGGCGAGGTGGACCAGCCCGACCGGATGGCGCGGCACCGGGTCGTAGAGCTCGATCACCCGCAGGGCGCCCCCCCGGTGCGTGTGGCGCACGTACAGCTCCGGCAGGATCGTGAGACCGGCCCCCTGCTTGACCGCCTCCAGGATTCCTTCGGGGGAAGTCATCTCCACCGAAACCTGGGGCCGCACCCCCGCCTCCCGACATTCCTCCTCTACCATCTTGCGCAGACAGTAGTCGGCCGGCATGAGGACGAGCGGAAACCGGGCCAGGTCCTTCATCCGCAGGCGGGCCTTCGGCGGGCGGAAGCCGGCCGGTGCAACGAGCGCCAGCGTCTCGTGGAACAGAGGGATGGAGGCCAGACGCTCGTCCGGGACCGGCAGGAGGCAGAGGCCGAGGTCCAGCCGGTTCGCGAGCAGGTCGGCCACGATGTCTCCGGAAGGCCTGGCCTGCACCTGGAGGTGGACGTTGGGAAACCGTTCACGGAACCGGCAGACCAGCGGAGGGATGAGGTAGAGGTTCACGCTGGACAGGGTGCCGACGAGCAGCCGTCCACGCTCCCCGCCCGTGAGCTCGTGGACGGCCTGCACCCCCTGCTCCAGCTCGCGCAGGACCCGGAGGACATGCTCTCGGAAGACCTCGCCTGCTTCGGTCAGGGCCACCTGCTTGCCGAGCCGGTCGAACAGGGGCGTCCCCAGTTCCTCCTCCAGCGCGGCCACCTGGATCGAGAGCGATGGCTGGGAGACGTGCACCGCCTCGGCCGCACGGGTGAAGTGCCGGTGCTCGGCCACCGCCAAGAAGTAATGCAACTGCCGCATCTCCATTCGAGACCCTCCCCGAAGTTCTCCCGATCGCTCGGTCAGTTGATAGGAATAAACTATCGTTTTTATCAAAACAATATATTGGACCTATGGCATCATAGCGGGGTATCGTCGGCCCGTCAACGATGATCCTGACCGTTCTCTCTTTTGTCATGGAGGTGCCATGGTGAGCGGAAATCTGAAAGACGTCAGCGGATGGGTTCTCTGGGCGGGCCTGGCGTGGTTCCTGGCGGGGGCCGCCGGCTGCGCGTCGGCGGGGCCGAGCGGCGCGCCTCCGGCCGCGTCGCTCTACGACAGGCTGGGCGGGAAGGCGGCGATCACGGCGGTGGTGGATCAGTTCGTGGCCAACGTGGCCGGCGACAAGCGGATCAACGGGCGCTTCGCCACGACCGACATCCCGAGGCTGAAGCGGCATCTGGTGGACCAGGTCTGCCAGGCCTCGGGCGGGCCCTGCGCCTACAAGGGCCGGGACATGAAGACGACGCACGCGGGCATGAGGATCTCGACGGCGGACTTCAACGCGCTGGTCGAGGACCTGGTCGGTGCGCTGAACCAGCTCAAGGTCCCGGCGAAGGAGCAGCAGGAATTGCTGGCCTTGCTGGGGCCGGCGCAGAAGGACATCGTCGAGGTGCCGTGACGTCGCCCATCACGGTCTACAGCGACTTCAACTGTCCCTTCTGTTACGCGCTGAACGAGCGGCTCCGATCACTGAGCGTCGAGGGGCAGGTGTCCTGGCGCGGCGTGCAGCATGCGCCGGGCCTGCCCGTGCCCCTGCGTCCGTGTCGCGGTGATCAGGCCGGCGAGCTAAAACGGGAGGTGGACGCGGTCCATCGGCTGGCCGCGGACCTGCCGATCACGGTGCCGCCGGGCAAGCCGAACACGGCACGGGCCATCCAGGCCGCGGCTTTTGCGATGTCGGCGGACCCTTCCCGGGGACGAGAATTCAAGGACCTGCTGTATCGGGCCCTCTGGTGCGAGGGCGCGGACCTCTCCGATCCCTCGGTCCTGGACCTCGTGGCGTGGCAAGCCGGATTCGCCGGCCTCTCGTTCGCCGGTCTGGACCGGCACTTGACGGCGGCGACCGTGGGCCGCTGGCAGAACGACTGGGAGCGGACCGGCCGCCTGGCCGTCCCGCTCCTGCTCCATCAGAACGGCCAGAGCCTCGTCGGGCTGCCGACAGCCGAGTCCCTGGCTTCCTTCCTCCGATCCGATTGATCTCGGAGCGGCTGATCGTCCGGTATGTGAGCGGGCGCGCGCTTAGGTGGGAAGGCTGGCTTCGAGGAGCAGTCGGGCGAGGATCTGTAACCGCGCGAAGTACTCGACCGCCTCGTCCGGCAGGTTCGGAAGGAGCGGCTCGAGGTCGGCCAGACAGCTCTCCAGGATCTCGACGCGCGGCTGGTCCAGCCCTCCCTCCGACTCCAGGTAAAAGGTCACGCAGCCGCTGATGACGGTGTCGAGCGTCATCAGCTCCCCTTCGCGGGGATCCGAGAAGCGGGGCCAGCCCGCGTTCCGGTGCTCGTCCCAGAGGGTCAGAAGCTCGCTCACGGGGCTCCGCTGAAGGAATCAATGGCGAGCAGCGTGGCGAGGACGGTCAGCACCAAGCCGGCCGCCCGGTGGGTCCAGAGCGGGATGCGCGTCCACCAGTCCGTCAGGGCCGTGCGCAGCCGGTCCGGCAGGCCGAGCAGCAGCAGGGCCTTGGCAGCGGCCACCAGGCCGAGCGTCGCCCAGAGCCAGACTCCCCGCCGCTCCGGGGCTCCGAGCACGAGCACCAGCCCCACCAGCAGCACCCCCTGCAGCAGGACAAATCGGCGAAGCGGATCGGACAGGACGGCCCGCATCCGCTCGATCCACCAAGCCGGCAAGGCGATCATGGCCACCCCGGCGGCGAGCCAGAGCAGGCTGATCAGGCCGAAGAGCAGCAGCGTCACCATCGGTACAGTCAACGCCTCACTCGTTGCCGAGCCAGCCGAGCGCATGGAGGAGCAGGAGGGCCAGCGTACAGAGGCCCAGGCCCCAGAACCGGTAATCCACGTCCTCCCGCTTGAGGCACCAGTCCAGCACGCCCTTCTTCAGTCGCTCCGGCCCCGCCGCCAGGAACAGGCCCTTCGCGACCATCGCGAGGCCCGTGACCGTCCAGAGGGGCTGGTAGTGCAGACCCTGCGCACCCAGGAGCAGCAGGAGGCCCAGGCCGGCCGCCGCCGCTTCCCAGCGCAGCACCGTCGGGGAGAGGGCGAGCGCGTCCCGCACCCGCTCCACCACCTGCCGGGGTGCGACCAAGAGCGCCAGCCCGTCGGCCATCCAGATGCCGGCGATCGCCGCCAGGACGTATTTCATCGCACACCGTGATCGGTGATGAGTGATCAGTGACGCGATAGGAATAGTGGATGCAGCACGCAGCGCTCACCCATCACTTGTCACCTTACTTATGGGTAGAGGCCGCGCGCCAGGTGCGCCTCGGCGACCTTGTCGATCCCGCTCATGAGGGCCGCCATCCGCATCGTCACCTTGCGGGTCCGGGCGAACTCCAGCGTGCGGTGGAAGGCGGCGACGATGATCTCGTGCAGCCGCTCGCGGATGTCCGCCTCCTTCCAGAAAAACCGCTGGACGTCCTGGACCCATTCGAAGTAGGACACGATCACGCCGCCGGAGTTGGCCAGGATGTCCGGGATGATGAAGACCCCCTTGTCGGTCAGGATCCGGTCGGCCTCCAGGGTGGTCGGCCCGTTGGCCCCCTCCGCCAGGATCTTGCAGCGAACCCCGCCCGCGTTCTTCTCGGTAATCTGCTCCGACAGGGCGGCCGGCACGAGCACGGTGCATTCGAGCGCCAGGAGCTCCTCGTTGGTGATGGCCTCGCCCAACTCGGGGTGCGCAAGCGAATGGCCGTCGGTGCGGTAGCACTTCAGCAGCGCGGGGATGTCCAGGCCCTTCGCGTTGTAGAGGCCGCTCGACTTGTCGCTGACCGCGATGACCTTGGCCCCGGCCTCCGCCATGATCCGGGCCGTGTGCGAGCCCACGTTCCCGAACCCCTGCACCGCCACGGTGGCCTGCTTCACGTCCAGCCCCAGGTGCCGCATGGCTTCCAGGGTCACGTTCACGACGCCGCGCCCCGTCGCTTCCTCGCGCCCCAGGCTCCCGCCGATCGAAAGCGGCTTGCCGGTCACGACCCCCGGCGACGCGTAGCCCACCTGCTGGCTGTAGGTGTCCATGATCCAGGCCATGACCTGGGCGTTGGTGCCGACGTCGGGCGCGGGCACGTCCTCGTCCGGCCCGATGATTGGGAAGATCTCGGACGCGTACCGGCGCGTCAGCCGCTGGAGCTCCCCGCGGGACAGCTTTTCCGGCGCCACCCGCACGCCGCCCTTGGCCCCGCCGTAGGGCAGGCCGGCCAGCGCGCACTTCCAGGTCATCCACATGGCCAGCGCAGCCACTTCGCCCAGGTTCACGTCCGGGTGGTAGCGGATGCCGCCTTTCGAGGGGCCGCGGGAGGAGTCGTGCTGCACGCGATAGCCGGTGAAGACTTTGACGGACCCGTCGTCCATCCGCACGGGTACGCTCACGATGAGCGAGCGCTCCGGCAGCTTCAGCCGCTCCCGCAAATTCGGATCCAGGTTCATGCGCTCCGCCGCCTCGTCAAACTGGGCGACGGCAAGCCGGTACGTATGGTTGTCGAGCTCGTTCACCATGTGTCCATCCCGATCGCGTTCCGCTCGGCCCGCTCGCCCGGGCCGGCCTCCTGCCCATCCGTCCCGTCCATCCACTCCAGGCCGAAGGTCCTGGCAAACTCCTCCGCGACCCGCCGCCGGACCAGCGTGATGTCCGGGACCGGCTGGCCGGCCCGGGCGAGCTCGGCCTGCATCGAGGTGACGCGGCAGCCGGCGATCCCGCAGGGGACGATCCGGTCGAACGGCGCGAGGTCCACGGTCACGTTCAACGCGAACCCGTGCATGGTCACGCCCCGCACGATCCGGACCCCCAGCGCCGCGATCTTCCTCGGCCGGCTCGCCGGATCGGACGGGTCCGGGTCCGTCCACACGCCCGGGAACTTTTCGACCCTTCGGCCGGTGAGGCCCCAGGCGGCGAGGGTGCGGATGAGCGCTTCCTCGATGAGCCTGACGTAGGCCTTGGGGCCGGGACAGAAGTCCGCCAGACGCAGGATCGGGTAGCCCACGACCTGGCCCGGCCCGTGATAGGTGACGGAGCCGCCCCGCTCCACGTGATAGAGGGGATAGCCGGCCGCGCTGAGCGCCTCGTCTCCGCCCCAGTGGCCGGCCTGTCCGCTCCGCCCGACCGTGAAGACCGGCTCATGCTCGAGGAGGAGCAGGCTGTCGGGCCGCCGGTCGGCGATCCGCTCCTCCACCAGCCGGTGCTGGAGGGCCCAGGCGTCGCCGTAGCGAAGCCGGTCATGCTGCACGAGCGCCGCGACGCGTGTCGTGGACGGGATGGGCATGGCGCAAGATCAAGACGAGGTGGTGATGCAATGAAGAAACTATAGCACAGGCTCCGGGACCCCACAACGAGCCCTGTACCTCTCCTGGGCCCGAGACCCGGGCAGCCGGACCGGCCTCGCGGTCGCCTGTCGCCGTGGCGGTGACGGCTCCTCCGTGACTCCCGCCGGCCATTCTGCTACAACCGGCGTGATCCCCCTTGGCCCTTGCCGATGATGGGGAGCCATTTCCAAGGAGGACCTGCCATGGCCTGGTCGCGCGGCATACCGGCTCTGATCGTGGCCATAACGTTCGGCGTTGGGAATACGTGGACGACCTTTGCCCAGGGACCAAAGCCGGAATCGCCGCCGCCTTCCGTGATCCTCGCAAAGACCGTGAGGGGACACCTGATCAGGATCGAACGAGAATCGTACGTGCTGAAAGATGACAGAGGTGAGGAAGTGCGGATCGAAGTGGGCAGAGACACCCTGCTCGACAAGACCGTCGCGGTCGGCGATCTCATCGAGGCCGAGGTGTCGCCGGATGGCCATGCCCGCTCGATCGTGAAGGCTCGCCAGTGACAGGAGGGCGCTATCTCGGCGGCGCGCGTGCGTCGGAAGAGGGATGGACGGGGCGGAGCCGTTTCAAAGATCGCCGTCGCGGAGGGATCAGGCGCCCTCCCGCGCCTGACGGTTCAGCTCCTTCATCCGTGCATCGGCGAGGAACTCCTGGAGACTTTCAAGGAGGGCCTTGTTCAACAGCGTCTCGACGCCGTGCCGGTCGAATCCGAACGTCCACTCCGACTTTTCCCCTTTGACGGTCAAGTCAATCGGCTTCTCCCTTCCTGCGCCCGAGAGCTCGAACGCCAGCTTGGTCCTGACCGTCATCGTCGTGATCGCGAGCCAGCCCCGTACCTCCACCGCGCACTCCAGCAAGCTCCCGGTCAGCGTGACGTAGGGCCTCCCCTCGGGAGGGGCTACCCCTGGCTTCGCGAGCCACGCCCGCCATCCCTTCTCGTGCTTCAAATGGTCTATGAACACCTGCGCCGCGATGTCCCCGATCTCCCCTCCCTCGATGTTGAAGTAGGCCTTCGTCACCCAGAGCTGGGTGTGGCTTCCCAGCCTGCTCCCTTCCGGCCGCGCATCCCTGAGCGGCGCCACGGCAAACCCCAGCGTATCCCGTTCCGAAGGTGCGGCCTGCACTGCGGGGGGGAGTGCCCGGATTTCGAGCGGAATCACCCGGTCCGCGCCGGAGCACCCTCCGAGCAGCGAACCGACCAATCCCAGGGCTGCCGGAATCCACAAAGCGAGCCTCTCTCCCCCGCATCTCTTCACGACCTAATTGGGGATCACAAGGTTGGTCATGCGGTACCCG
This sequence comes from Nitrospirota bacterium, assembly GCA_040757595.1. NCBI lineage: Bacteria > Pseudomonadati > Nitrospirota > Nitrospirota bacterium. Next base: position 9,322 of record JBFLWP010000015.1, read on the forward strand.
ATCACCACGAACACGGTGTACTGATTGAAGTGCGTTTCCCCCTCGTACCACCGGGTCGAGAGGATGTGCCGTCCGGTCTCCCGCTCGGACACGTCCAGCAACAAGCGGATGAGGGCCTGGTTGTGCTCCTCCTTGAACAACGCGATCTCCGGCGTGGAAATGGGCAAGAGCGCGCTTTGCATGGACGGCAGCCCGATAAGGTTCTTCCCCTGCTCGGTGCCCAGGCTTTGGGCCAGCACCCGCACCAGGTAGGCGGCGTCTCTCTCCTGTTTCTGGACGCGCAGTCCCTGGGCCCCGAGGCGTTTGGCCACCATGTCCCGGACGAACGAGAGAAGCAGGGGCGGGCTCGGCGCGACGACGTCGATGGAGACGGTGGCCCCCTCCGGCAGCGGAAGGCTGATCGGGGCGACGCTCCGTTCCACGGCCTGGCTGAAGAGCAATTGCTCGATCGCGGTGCGCTGCTCCATCCAGTGAGACGGGTCTCGGGACATGGCGCAGCCCGTCAGCAGCGCCAGCAGGAGTGCTCCCCAGCCGAGGGATCTGCCGGCGAACCCTGCCGGGCCGTCGGTCCCTCTCCGCACGGACGTTCTCGGCAAGCCGGACGGCATGGTCTCGCGCGGCGCGCCCGCTCGTCCCATCACACGGCGACTCCGTCAGAAAGGGGCGGCAGGATCCCCGCCTCCCGAAGACAGCTCGCCGTCCACGCATGGATGTCGTGGATGCGCAGATACCCGCGCATCGCGCGCATCCGCCGCCGCCGCTCCTCCGTCGGCATTTCGAGCGCTTGCGCGATGGCGTCGGCCGTGCCTTCCAGGTCGTACGGATTGATGACCAGCGCGTCGGTCAATTCCTCGGCCGCCCCGGCCATCTGGCTCACGAGCAGGAGGCCGTTCCCGTCAAACTGGGACGCCACGTATTCTTTTGCCGTCAGGTTCATGCCGTCACATGCCGAGCTGGCCAGGGCCAGCTCCGCCATCCGGTAGTACGCCACGCGCTCGACGAAGCCGATGCGGCCTTCAAGATATTCGATCGGCCGCCAGCCGCCTCGACCGAAGCGGCCGTTGATCTCGGAGACGGCCTGACGGACCACTTCCCCGCCGCGACCGGCGGCGTCTGCTTCGCTTCGGGTCTGGATTCCAATCAGAAGGAACGTGAACTTCCCGACATGGTGAGCGTGGCGGTCGAAGAACGTCTCGAGAGCCCACAGACGCTTGAGCAGCCCTTCCGTGTAGTCCAGACGATCCAGGCCCAGACCGAGCCGCACGCCGGTGACGAGCCCGAGCCGTTCCCGGATCGGAGCCATGGCCCGTTTGACGGCGGGAGTGTTGGCGATGCGCGAGATGGCGCGGAGATCCACGCTGGCGGGGTGCGCGACGACGCCGGTCCGGTGCCCCTGGTAGGCGACGACCGTCCCGGCCTCGTCCGCCTCGGCGTTCAGAAATTGCCTGGCGCAGTCCACGAACAGCTTGGCGGCACCGTGGGTCTGGAAGACCAGGCTGTCCGCGGCCAGCAGGCCTTCCAAGACCTCACGGCCCTCGGGCAGGATGCGAAACACGTTCGGGCCTGGCCAGGGAATGGGCCAGAACACCGCCACGTTCGCGGCGGGCCGGGCCGCTCTGATCAGCCTGGGGAGCAGTGCGAGGCGGAAATCGCGCACCCAGACCAGCCCCGGCCGACCGCGCGATGCCTCCAGCACGGCCCTGGCGGAACGTTCGTTGGCGGCGACATAGCCGTCCCAGAGCGTCTTCCGGTAGGCGATCCGGTCCAGTGCGATGTGGCAGAGCGGCCAGAGCACCTGGGCGGCATAGCCCGGGTCGCCTCCTTTTTCCTCCTGGCTCCACCGGACGCGACGCAGGCGCCAAGCGGGCGCGTTGGGCGGACCCTCGATCCCGTCACGGGCGACGGCCGTTTCCCGATCATCCTCCCCGTTCTCCCACGATACCCAGGTCTCTCCGAACTGCTCCAGGATCGGGTCGAGGGCGGTCGTCAGCCCTCCCTCGGCCCTCTCGGAGGGGGTCCGTTCCGGAGCCAGCCGGTGTTCGGACGGCCGGTGATTGGACGCGACGACGAGGGATGGACTCGGCATCCTGCTTCCTTCTATCTCTTTCGCCGCCCCGTGCCGGTCACGGCGACGCCGCTTCCGGTTTCGCATACCGGATGGCGGTCCCCTTCAACGAATTGATCGTCTCCTCGTACGGCACGGCCGCGTAAGCGGGCCCGTAGCCCAGACCGCCGTAGCCGACCCCGCCGTAACCCCAAGGATCAGGCCCGTAGTAGGGCATGATCCGCCCACTGCTCGCCGAGCCTGGCCCTTTGATCGGGGCTCTCCGCGGCCTGTCGGAGCAGCTCCCGAGCCAGCTCCAGATGGTCTCGCTGCAACACCCACTGTTGCCGGCGAAGGCGCCAAGCGGACAGATCCAGGGCTTGCAGGTCGTTGAACGTGGAGCCGGCCCGGTCCGGCGGCCGCTCCAGGTCCGGCATCCGCTTGTCGAGACCCTCGATGCTGGCCGTCAGTTGCGCGATTCGGCCCGCGTCGTCAGGGTCAGTCCGGAAAGCACGAGAGACTCTGTTGAGGGCAGCCATACCAGGTCGGCGGACCAGGATACGGGCTGCTCGGCAAGTCCCATGGCCCGATTTCCCGATAGTAGGGCCGCGGATAGACCGGATGTCTCCCGTACGGATAAGGACCCGGCGGCGGGGACACGCCGTCGCCGCCGCAGCCGGCCATGACCGCCACGAGAAGCCCGACGAGCAGCCCCGTGATGCTTGGAGACGTCGCGCAGTTTCCATACGTCGCCTCCCTGGTGGCGCATCGGGACTCGCGGCCCCGTGATGTGCACGATGACCGTCCCATGAAGGGATCTGACGAAGAGTTGCACGGAAGGATGATGGGAACCGACGCTCTGTGACGATCGAACCGGGCCCGCGAGGAATCCTGGCGACCCGGCGGAGCTAGGCCACCTCTCGCGAACCGGGCTCACTTGACGGCCTTGAGCGAGACGGCGTTGCCGTTCGCGTCGACCTGGGCTTCGACGCGGGCGCCTTCCTTTACTTGGCCCTCGATCTTGGCGTTTTTCCCGAGGTTGAGGAGTTGGCTCTTCCCGGACGCGTCCTTGACGACGCACACGTCGGCGGAGATCATCATCACCTCGCCTCTCACGGTCTGGAGCGTCCCGTCGGCACCGGGGCCGGCCGAGCCGGCCTGCGTGCGGGAGCCCCCGTCCGGCGGCGTCGCGGCCGATGCGCCGTCGGGGCCTGGCCAGCAGGCCAGCGCCGCGGCGACCGCCGTCGTAGCGAGGCTTAGACGACGGACGGTCCATCCGATCCCCTCTTTCGCCATCTCCCTCCTCCGGTTTACGCGAACCGCGCGCGTCCCGCGCCTCATCCCTTGCCTTGGCAGCCCCTCGCGATCCCGACGCTCAGATCAGGTCGTGAGCCAACCGGCCGTTCGACGGGATGGCGACACGCTCCGTCGAGCCGACGAGCTGCTCGTACACGCGCAGGTAATCCTGCGCCATCCGCTCGACCGTGAACCGTTCATCAAACGCCCGCCGACACCGGGACCGGTCGATCTGCGATACTCGCTGCACGGCGTCGGCCATGCGGCCGAGATGGTCGCACACGAAGCCGGTGCAGCCGTCCTCGATGATCTCGGGTATCGAGCCGCGGCGGTACGCCAGCACGGGCGTCCCGCAGGCCAAGGCTTCGATGAAGACGATCCCGAACGGCTCGGGCCAGTCGTAGGGGCAGACAAGGGCGTAGGCGTCGCCGAGAAAGTCGTTTTTCTCGGCGTCCGTGATTTCGCCGACGTATTCCACCAGCGGGTGGTTCATGAGCGGCTCGATTTCGGCGCGGAAGTACTCACGGTCGGCCGGGTCCACTTTCGCGGCGATGCGCAGGGGCATCCCCGTGCGCTTGGCGACCTCGATCGCATGGTCCGGCCGCTTCTCCGGCGAGATCCGTCCGAGAAAGGCCAAATATCGGCCCGGCCCGGAACGGAAGGTGTAGAGGTTCCGGGGCAGCCCGTGGTGCACCGTCGCCTGCCAGTTGGCCCACGGCATCGGCCGACGCTGGGCGTCGGAGATGGACACCAGGGGCATCTCGGCAAATTCCCGGAAGACCGGCTGCAGCTCGGGCAGGTCCAGCCGGCCGTGGAGGGTCGTCAGCACCGGCACGTGGCACCGCCGGGCCAAAGGGAAGCCCAGGAAGTCCAAGTGGGAGTGGATGACGTCGAAGTCGCCCGGCGACCCGAACGCCTGCTCGAGCAGCATGATCAGCGGCGCATCTCGGTTGAAGATCCCCGTGTTCAGACGGAGGGCTTGAGGACAGACGGCCCGAAGCTCGGCGTCCGTCACCGAGTCTCCGCTTGCAAACAGCACGACCTCGTGCCCCAGCCGGGTCAGTTCTTCGGTGACGTAGGACACGATCCGCTCCGTGCCGCCGTAGAACCTTGGCGGAACGCTCTCCCATAAGGGCGAGACCTGCGCGATTTTCATCCCCTGTCTCCTTCACGTGGTGGTTCGCGCAGACTCCGGACCTTTCCCCTGCGTTCTCCGCGCGACGTGGTGATTGATCGAGCCGTCTGGGCGGCCTTCCGGGACGCTTTCCTCCTACACACTTAACAAACGGATTCCCCGCTTCCAATGGACAAGATTTGGTTGCGTACGTGAAAATGTCCAGTGGCGAGAGAGGGGAAAAACCCCAGGTGAAACGGGGGATTACGAGAGATTCCGAGAGACGGTCGGCGCGGTTGCCGGGACGCCCGCCTTCCGCGGGGAGGAGCCCTCGCCAGGGCCAGTCAGGGCTCTCGCGTGCTTCGCTCCGCCAGCCGGCGCAGCAACGAAAGGACGGTCGCCGGCCCCGGCACCCACGCCCCTTCGCCGGCCGCGTCTCGCCGCCCGCCGACCCGCACCGCCAGCCCCCGTCCCCGCACGACGCGGAAGGCGGGGAAGTCCGTGCGGTCGTCCCCGAAATAGACAGGCACGCGTCCGCGCGCCCACGGTTCCTTCAGCAGGCGGGCGACGGCGGTCCCTTTGTTCCACGGCCCAGGCGGCCTGGCCTCCAGCACGCGCTTGCCGCGGAGCAGCACTGCGGCTCCGCTTCGGAGCCAGGGGGCCAGGGCTTGCCGGGCCCGCCGCCTGAGGCGCCGGCGTCGGGCCGGGCTGACCGCGCGGTCGTGCAGGGCGACGCTGTGTTCCTTGTCCTCAATCAGGGCGCCCGGAACTTCGGCCGCCGCAGCCGCGAGCGCGCGGATCCACGAGCGGACCGTCTTCCGCGGGGCCGGACGTCCCAGCCAGCGGGCGGTCGAGCCGTCTTCCTGATAGAGGAGTCCGTGGCAAGCCACGTACCGGAGCTCCGGCAGCCCGACCCGCCGCCGCAAGTCGGAGAGTGCCCGGCCGCTGACGATCACGACCGGGATCGAGCGGGCCAGCCGGCGCAGGACCTGCCGGACGGAGGCGTGCAGTCGCGCGTCGCATGGCCGCCGAACGATCGGCGTCAACGTGCCGTCGTAGTCGAGAAACAGGAGCAGCCGGTGAAGCGGCAGGGCCGCCAGCCTGGCGCGGAGCGAGGGGCGCCTCATTCCGCAGCAGCTTCCTGGGGAATCGGCAGGACCAGGCCGGCCTCGCGCAGGCAGCGTACGACCCACATGTGGACATCGTTGGCCTGGAGATGTCTGCGCATCGCTTGCATCCGGCGGTGCCGCTCCGCCATCGGCATCGCGAGCGCTCGCGCAACGGCGTCGGCCGTGCCTTCCAGGTCGTAGGGATTGATGATGAGGGCTTCAGTCAACTCTTCCGACGCGCCGGCCATCTGGCTCACGAGCAGCGCGCCCTCTCCGTCCGTTTGAGAGGCCACGTACTCCTTCGCGACCAGATTCATCCCGTCATAGACCGAGCTGACCAGGGCCAGGTCCGCCATGCGGTAGCAGGCGACCAGCGTCTCGAAGCTGATCCGGCCTTCCAGATAGGCGATGGGCCGCCAGCCGTCGCGACCGTACCGGCCGTTGATTTCGGCCACGGTCTGGCGGATCATCTCGCGATAGCGGCGGTAGGCCTCCACCTCGCTCCGCGTCGGGACTGCGATCTGGACGAAGGTGAACCGGCCCGCATACTGCGGGAAGCGGTCGAAAAACGTGTCCAGCGCCCCCAGGCGCTTGAGCAGCCCTTTCGTGTAGTCCAACCGGTCCACGCCCAGCCCCAGCCGCACCTCCGGGCCGAGATGGAGCCGCTCCTTGATCTGGACCATCGCCCGCTTGACGGCCTGGGTCTCCGCCGTCTCGGAGAAGCTCCGGAAGTCCACGCTGATGGCGTGCGCGGCGAGGCTGGTCCGATGCCCCTTGTAGTCGATGGCGGTCCCGCCGTTTCCCACTTCGGCCTTCAGGAATTGCCGGGCGCAGTCGGCGAACAGCCGGACGGAGTCGGCGGTCTGGAAGACCAGGCTGTCCGCCGCCAGCAGTCCTTCCAAGATCTCGCGTCGTTGGGGCAGGATGCGGAACACGTCCGGGCCCGGCCAGGGGATGTGCCAAAACATCGCGATCGTGGTGCCGGGACGGGCGTTGCGGAGCAAGCCCGGCAGCAGGGCGAGGTGGAAATCGTGGCCCCAGACCAGCCCCGGACGCTCCCTCAGCTCGTCCAGCACGGCCTCGGCGAAGCGCCGGTTCATGGCGGCGTAGCTCTCCCAGAACGTCTTCCGGTAGGTCACCCGGTCCAACGTGATGTGACAGAGGGGCCAGAGCACTTGGTTCGCGTAGCCCAGGTATCCGCCCTTCACCTCGTCCTCGCCCAGCCAGACGCGATGGAGCCGGTAGGTCGGCGCCTCGGGCGGCACATCGAGACCCGCCCGGGCGTCCACCGGCTCCCGATCCCCGTCCCCGCTTCCCCACGCGACCCAGGTCCCGCCGAGCCGCCTGAGCACCGGGTCGAGGGCCGAGGTCAGGCCGCCGTCGGTCCGCTGGCACGTGAGCTGTCCCTTGACCCGCCGATGCTCGTACGGCTCGCGGTTCGACACGACGATGATGGGTGGGTTTGGCATCACGGTCTCCCTTGGGCTCCCCGCTCACTCCATTCTACTCGATCACCACGATCTCGACGTCCCCTTCCCGGCGGGCCACGGCGATCTCGACATTCTGCTTGCCGCGCCTGAGGTAGAGGTCCACCGAGGCCGTTCCGACCCTGAGGTTCGCGATCTGAATCTCCGGCAGGAAGTCCGGCAGGACCGGGCGGAAGAAGGAGACTTTCCCCGGCTGCGCCTGGATCGAAAGGCCCAGGGCCGCCTGCAGGAGCAGGAACACCGCCGCGGCGGACCAAGCCTGCGGCGCGCAGGACACGGGATACAGGCAGGGCCCCTCGCCGTGCCTGCGGACAAATCCGCACAAGAGCTCGGGCAGCCGGTGCAGATCCAGAAACGCCGTTGCATCGAAGAGCCCGCGCAGGATGGCGAGGGCCTGGTCCTTGAATCCGTACCGGGCCAGCCCCATGGCGATCAGCGCATTGTCGTGCGGCCAGACCGAGCCGTTGTGGTAGGACATGGGGTTGTAGCGCGCCTCCGACTCGCCGACGGTGCGGATCCCCCATCCTGAGAACATCGCCGGCTCCAAAAGAGTGCCGGCGAGCTGCCGGGCCTGTTCGTCGGAGGCGATCCCGGCCCAGAGGCAATGTCCCGCATTGGAGGTCCGCACCGCACAGGGTTGTTTCTTGCCGTCGAGCGCCAACGCGTACGTGGAAATCCCTTCGCACCAAAAGGCCTTCTGGAACCGCTCCTTGAGGTCTTCGGCTTGACGCAGCAGGTCCTCGGCCCGGTCCCCGTTTTCCAGCGCCACGGCCAGCGCCGCCGCGCTCCGCTTGGCGGCATAGACGTAGGCCTGGACCTCGCAGAGGGCGATCTGCCCTTCCGCCAGCGTGCCGTCCGCGTGGAACACCGCGTCGCGCGAGTCTTTCCATCCTTGATGCGTCAGGCCCCGCGAGGAGTGCCGGACATACTCCACAAAACCGTCCGCGTCGCGGTCGCCGTAGGTGTCCATCCAGCGCAGCGCGAGGTCCAGGTTGGGCCAGATGGCCTCGATGAGCGCGCGGTCGCCGGTCCGCTCATAGTAGGCGCCGGCCAGCATCACGAAGAGCGGGGTCGCGTCCACGCTGCCGTAATACCGTCCGAACGGGACCTCCCCGAGCGCGGGCACCTCCCCCTTGCGGGTTTCGTGGAGGATTTTGCCCGGTTCGGCGTCCTGCTCGGGAATCTCTTCCCTGGCCTGCGTCGCCGCGAGGAAACCGAGAACCCCTCTGGCCAGTTCGGGGTTGACCCACAGGTACTCCAGCGCCGTGACGATGCCGTCGCGTCCGAACGGGGTGCTGAACCAGGGAATCCCGGCGAAGGGATAGGGGCCTTCGAGGGTCTCCGTAACCATCATGTGGAGATCCGGGCGGGCTCGATTGAGCCAATCATTGAATTGCTCGTTGGCGGTCTGAATGTGGCAACCCCGGGCCACAGCCGTGTCCAGGGATGTTCTGGCCTCGAAGAAGGCTTGATCGTAGGCCAACGGGGGGGAGGGCGGTCGGCCACCAAGCTCGCAGGAAATGGTCAGAAAGAACTCGGTACGTTCCCTCGGCTGCAGAAGGGCCTCGAAGACCACCTGGGACGGAGACAGACTCGCCGGTTGCGGCGTGCAGGCGACACGGGTCTGCCGAGTGACTCCGTCGAGCCCCTCGTAGCCGAGAAGCAGCGTCCCGTCCTGGACCGGATCGGCCAGGCGGCGGCCTCGTCGAGCCCGTTTCAGGCCCCGGACTTCAAAGATGTCGGCGAAGTCCGCGTCGAGCTTGCAAGTAAGCCTGGCGGGGAGCGGTACGGGCCCGTAATTGGCGATCCGAAACCGCTCATAGCAGACGCCCCGCCACAGGAATTTCGACCGGAACAGGTGTACGGTGTCTCGCTGGATCGACATGTGGCTGTCGGTGCGGATGTCCGGGTTCGTCAGATCGACGGTGAACAGCGTGTTGTCTTCCTTGACCGTGGAGCCCAGCAGCAGGGGACGGCGGTCGTTCAGGGTGAGCTCCAAGCGCGAGAGGAACCGAGTCCCCTCGTGGTACAGCCCTTGATAGCCGAGTCCCACGGGATGGATGTCCCCGGCCCGGTTGAAGACGGCGAACGTCTCGCCTTGCTTGAGCACGCGGGTGCGGTCGTCCACGATGGTGGAAGTGGCGAGAATATAGTACCCGTCTTGCGCCCGGACGATGTCGTCGGTGAGGGCTCCCGTTCGGAAGGGCCGGGAGGCGGCATCGGCCGTCGCGGTTTTCCGACGGCTGAAGCGGTGGCAACAGAGACCGCCTCCGAGGAGGAAGAATCCGACGCCGATGAGGCAAAGGCGAGCGCCCAGCGTATCGGCGATCCATCCAAAGCCCGTCATCCCGGCCATCGCCGAGACCGTCCCGCCGGTGTTGAACGTGGTGAACATGCGGCCGCGCAGGTTCGTGGGGGTCAGCTCCTGAAGCAACGACCACACGACGGGCATGAACAGGCCCGTGCTCACCCCGATGACGGCGACCGCCATGGCCGCGAGGAGCGGAGCCTGGAGCAGGCTGAGTCCCCAGACCGCCGCGCCGCCGACGGCCATGGAAGCGGAAAGAACGCGGAGTCGGCTGGCGAGGGCCCGGGGCTTCATCCACAGCAGCCAGGCCGACGCGGCCAGCATGCCGGCGCCCAGGGCCGACCAGATCGCTCCCAACTCGATGGGGCCGATGTGCAGCAGTTGCTTGGCGTACACGGGGAGCAGGAAGATGAAGCCGCTGGCCGCCAGACTGTAAAGGGCGGCCGCGATCATCAGGGTGGAGATGATGCGCTGCTGGACGAACACGAAACGAAAGCCGGCGAGCAGATCCTGCCAGACCGTTCGTGACGCGGCCTCCCTGGCCGGCACCACGGCTTCCCGCATCCGAATCGACATCAAGAATGCGGCGGAGGCAAAGTTGCAGGCGGCGTCCAGGTACAGCACGTTCTGGGCGCCGACGAACGCGATCCCAAGACCGGCGATGGCGGGTCCCGCCAGCACCCCGATGTTCGTCGTGATCTGCAGAAAGGCGTTTGCCGCCGTCAGCCGCTGCCGGTCGACGATCAGCGGGACAGCCGATGCCAGCGCGGGACCGAAGGCCGAGCCGAGGATCGCGATCAGCAGGACCAAGAGATACAGCCGTTTCAGGGTGAGCGCGTCGAGGGCGTAGAGGACGGGGATCAGCAGGATCAAGGTCCCCTGAATGAGATCGATGGCGATCATGATCCGTTTTTTCGGCATCCGGTCCAGGTAGACCCCGATGAGCGGGCCGAGCACCAGCGGAGGGAGCGTCTCGAGCAAGCCGACCACGGCCATCTTCAGCGCCGATCCGGTCAGCTCGTAGACGAACCAGAGGAGCGCGACCTTGACCAGCCCGTCTCCGATCTGGGAGATGGACTGTCCCACGAAGAGCAGGCGGAAGTCGCGTGCCTTGAGCAGGCGCCAGCCGACATCCCGTGCTTCAGTCGGAGACGGGCAACCCTCGTCCGCAGGCGCGGCGCGCCTCATCGCTCGCCCAGGTGCGCCGTCTCAGGGACTGCCAGCGGCGCCGGCGCCGGCCGCCGGAGGCTGGCCCAGTGGCTGAGGGCCGAGGCGGCGAGCGCCGTGATGAAGAGCATCGCTCCGATGCCGACCACGCTCACCCGTTCGCCGAACTCGCGGGTGGTCCATCCGAAGAAGGTCATGCCCGCCACCGCCGAGGCCATGGCTCCGGTCGAATAGACCGCCAGCGCCCGCCCGACGATGCCCGACGGGGAGATCTCCTGCAGCACGCCCCAGGCGATCGGGGTCAGGGCCCCGAAGCCGATCCCGATGACGCTCATCAGCAGGCCGGCGAGAATCCGGTCCTGGACCCAGACGAGCCCGCAGAGGGCCGCCCCGCTGACCGCGCTCGAAGTCGAGATGACCCGCACCCGGCTCGGCAGATCCCATTCGGTCAGCCGGACGAGCCCGAACGAAGCGATCAGCAGCCCGACCCCCAGGGCCGACCACAGGTACCCCACCTCCACCGGTCCCAGGTCCAGCATTTTTCTGCCGAACACCGGAAAGAGCGTCGTGAAGGCGCTGGTTCCGAACGTGTACAGAGCGGCGGTGCCGGTGAGGACCAGGATCGTCGGCTGCTCCACCAGCGCGAACCGAATCCCCTCGATCAGGTCCTGCGTCATGGAGGACGGAGCAGCCCGTTCGCCGGCGGGCGCCGCACGGGCGAAGCGGACCGGCACGAAGCAGGCGGCGGAGGTCAGGTAGGAAGCCACGTTCACGCAGAGGACCTCCTGTGGACCCAGCACCGCAATTCCCAGCCCGCTCAGCGCAGGTCCCACGATGATGCCGAGGCTCGTGGTGCTCTGGAGCAGCGCGTTGGCGGCGGTGAACTGGGGCCGGGCGACGATCAGGGGCACGGACGCGGAAAGGGCCGGCCCGAAGATCGCGGACGCGACCGAGTGGAGGAACACGAGGAGATACAGGTTCTCCACGGTGAAAGTTTGCACCGATACCAGGCAGGGAATCAAGCCGAGCACCAGCGCGCGGAGTACGTCCATCGAGATCAGGATCGGCTTCTTGGGCAGCCGGTCGACGAAGACTCCGATCAGAGGGCCGAAGAGGATCGGCGGGATCGTCTGCAGGAGGCCGATTACCGTGGTCTTGATGGGGGAACCGGTGACCGAGTACACGAACCAGAGGAGCGCCAGCTTGGAGACGCCGTCCCCGACCTGTGCGATCATCTGCCCCCACCAGACCAGGCTGAAATCCCGCGTGAGCAAGCGGCGTCGCCGGCTCGGAGCGTCCTCCTGCGTCCATCCCAATTGCAGCCTCCCTGATCTCCAGCGATGCGGCCCGCGGCGGTTGCCCGCCCTCGCCGGTCAGTCCCCGGCGCTCACGCGCACCGCGTCCGTGTGCACGGCCCTGACCCCCGGGACCTGCCGCGCGGCTTCCGCCGCTTCGAGCACGATCACCTGGAAGCGCGTGGTGCCGCTCAACGAGACGATCCCGTTCTCGGTCTTCACGTCGAAGTTGGCCGCCTCCAGGGTCTTGCTCTTGGCAAACCGGTCCTTGACGTACTGGGTGATGATCTCGTCCTGCTTCCGCGCCAGCGTGGCGTGCAGCCCCTTGGCGACCTCCAGCAGGTTCGAGACCGACTTGACGCCGCCCACGCGGGACGCGACCTCCGTGGCCGCCAGTTTCTCCTCCTGGCTCGACACCTTCCCCGCGAGCACGGCCTCAGAGCCGTGCAGGTCCACGTCGATCTCGTAGGGAAACAGGCGGGAATCCGCCATCAGGGCCAGTTTGACCTTCAAGATCGTCGAGCCGGCGGGCCACGGGGGCGTCGGCTCCCGGGTTTTCGCGGGAGTACCGGCCGGGACGTCTGGTTTCGGTGTCCCGTCCGGCTTCGCTTGCCCTTCGGGTTTGGCCGCGGGAGCCTCGGGGCTCTTGGACTCCGGCTGCCTCTGCTCGATCACCCGTTGTTCGCCCGAAGGCGCCTTGGAAGACTCGGGTGCCGGTGCGGGACCGGGATCGGCGGCCGGGGCGGGCAGGGCCAGGGCCAGGAGGACGATCGGCATTGTCGTCAGACAGGACGCTCGCGCGCGACGCTGTGTCATCATGTCGTCTTCTCTGTGGAAGAACCGGGCGGGGAGGAGGCAGGCGCCGATCCTACGGCGCAAGCCCGGACGCGTCCGCGGCCGTCGTCGCCGCGGCGGGATCGGGCCGGTCCGCCAACCGGAAGCGGTCTGCTTACTGCATCGCCTTCACCGGCACGGCTGTCCCGTTCGCCGCCACCTTCGCTTCGATCTTCGTGTCCTTCTCCAGGTTGAGCAGGTGCTCTTCCTTGACGCTTCCTTCACGACGCGCGCGTTGGCGGTGATCATCATCACCGCGTCCTTGACGGTCTGCGAGTCGGAGTTTGCCGAAGTCCGGATCGGGTGGACCGTCGCGCGATCGCCGAACACGCCTCCTCCCTCCGCGCCGCGAGACCCGGAACGGCGTCATCGGCCCGGTCCTCGGTGAACGGGCGTCAGCGGGAGGCCAGGGGGCTGGGGGCAGGCCCGCTCCGTCGGCTCAACTGGGCCGCAACGGTGGCTGTTCCGAACAGGATCAGGCTGATGCCCAAAAGACTGGCGGTCGGGCCGATCGCATCCGCCGCCCACCCGAACCCGGCCATTCCGGCCATGGCGGACGACATCCCGCCCGTGCTGAACGCCGTGAACACGCGTCCCAGGAGATGGTTCGGAGTGAGTTCCTGCAGGACGCCCCAGACGACGGGGATCAGCATGGCCGTGCTGCCCCCGATCACCATGATCAGCAGGGTGGCCAGGAGGGGAGTCTCGAGGACGCTCAGGCCGCAGACCGCCAGCCCGCCCACGGCCATGGAACGGGAGACGATCCGCATGCGCTCGCGCAGGCCGCTGTGCCGCGCCCAGGCCAGCCAGGCCGACGCGGCCAGCATGCCGCCGCCCAGCGCCGACCAGAGCAGGCCGAGCTCCAGCGGCCCGAAGCGCAGCAGCTCCTTGGCGAACACCGGCAGCAGGAAGACGAACGCGCTCGTGCCCAGGCTGTAGAGGGTCGCGATGAGCATGAGCGTGAAGACCGTCCGGTGCTGCACGAACACGAACCGGAATCCCACCGTCAGCTCCTGGAACAGGGAACCGGAGGTCCGGGCCGTGCGGGCCGCGCGGGATTCACCGACCCTGATCGGGATCAGGCAGAGGGCGGAGATCAGGAAGGTGGCGGCGTCGAGATAGAGGACGTTCTGGGCCCCCGCCAGCACGATGCCCAGGCCGCTGACGGCCGGCCCCACGATCATCCCGATGTTGGCCGTCCCCTGCAGCAGGGCGTTGGCCGCGGTGAGCTGGGTCGGGCGCACGATCAGGGGGACGGCCGAGGCCAGCGCGGGACCGAACACCGTCGAGACGACCGCGATCACGAAGACCAGCACGTACAGGATCTCGAGGGTCAGGGCGTCCAGGGCATAGAGGAAGGGGATCAGCAGGACGAGGAACGTCCGGGCCACGTCCACCCAGATCATGACCCGCTTCTTGGACAGCCGGTCCAGGTAGACGCCGATCAACGGGCCGAAGACCAGGGGGGGAACGGTCTGCAGGAGCCCGATCGCCGTCATCTTGAGCGCCGATCCGGTCAGCTCGTAGACGAACCAGAGCAGCGCGACCTTGTTGAGGCTGTCGCCGATCTGGGAGATCAGCTGTCCGCTGAACAGCAAGCCGAAGTCGCGGGTCTTGAGCAGGTGCGGCGCAAGCGGCTGTCCGGACCGGTTCTCTCGGCCTGCGCTCTCCGCAACACCCTCCAGCATGGTCCGCCCCTATTCGTACATCCGGAATAGGCCTGCATCATGCGCTCGACCGTAGGCCGTTCCTCGAAGACCCGGCGGCCGCGGCGAAGGGCGGATCCTGCTACGACGCCGGCTTGATCGACAGCGCCAGACCGTTGGCCGAGACTTCCGCCTCGATCTTTTCCCCGGGGACGATCATGCGGTCGAGCTTCGTGTTCTTGTCCGTCCGGAGGCGTATGAACCGTCCCTGCAGATCCCTGACGACGTAAATGTCCGCCTCGATCTTCAGGAGCTCGCCCTTGAGGATGTAGGACGAGGCCGCCGGCTGCCCGGCGGCCGAAGCGGCCAGCACACCCCGGATGCAGCACGCCGCCAGGAAGGCCAGCGGACGAGGGAACGCCTTGTCCGCCCTGACCGGTTCAGGAGAGCCCATGGGCCGCAACCCGCTTTCGCCATCACGCTTTTGGACCTTATCAATCCGCTCCGCTTTCCTCCAGTGGACAAAATCGGAATGGTGGCCGGAAAATGTCCAGTCGGCGGGAGGCTGGCGCTCCACGGTCGACACTTCCACCGCCGTGGGCCCTCCTCAGGGGCGGGCCGGTTCCGGGTTTCCGGACCGGTCAGCGGCAGAGGTGGATCATCAGTCCCAGGTAGTCTTGCAGATGGCGGGTGATGAGGAATCGGTGGCGGGCGTACTCCCTCCCCCGGCGGCCGATGGCTGCCATCCAGTCGGGCTCGTTCAGGAGGCGTTTGGCGTAGAATGCGGCTCCTTCGGGGGAATTCACCGTGTAACCCGTCGTGCCGGGGATGATCTGCACCATGATGCCGCCGGTTTGCCCGCCGATCACGGGCTTTCCCTTCCAGAGGGCTTCCGCCACGGTCAGCCCGAACCCCTCCCTGGTGGATTTCTGGAACACGATCGCGGCAGCCCGCTGCAGGGCGTTGATTTCGACGTTCGCGGTCGGCGGCAGGAGCAGGATGTGGACGTCGGGATCGGTCCCGGCCGCTTGCTGCACCTCCGCCAGCACTTCCGCCCCTTCCGGGTCGTCGGCCGCGGTGCCGCCCGCCAGGACCAGCCGGCAGTCGTGGCTCTTCTTCACGAGCCGATAGGCCTCGACGACGCCGACCGGGTCCTTGAACCGGTCGAACCGGGAGACCTGCAACAGGATCGGCTTGTCGCGCGGGATACCCAGCCGGCGCAGGATCCGATCCACCTCCTCGGCCGGCAGCTCGCGGTTCTTGTCGCTGAGCGGGTCAATGGAGGGGTAGACCAAAACCTGCGGGATGGGCAGGCGCTGCGCGAACTTGGGGAGCGAGACGACCGCGGCGTCGTAGCGGACCACGTAGGGGCGGAGAAACTGCCAGACCGACCGCTGGGGCGTCGAAAGGTCGATGTGGCACCGCCAGATCCACTTGGCCCCGGGCTTGCGAACCTCGATCAGGGGAGCCGGCTGGGGATCGTGGATCATGACCACGTCCGCGCTCAGGTCCAAGCGCTCCGCGTTCTCGCGGTTGCACGCCAGGTAGGCCTCGTACATGTCGGCCGTGATGTGCTGTCTGGTCCCCTGGAGCGCGTTGTGGAAGCTCTTGGTCGTCCGGTAGAAGGCGTCCGACCCCGTGACCACCTCCCATCGGGCCTCGATTCCCAGTTCCTGGAACATCGGCACCATGCGCTGGAGGATCTCCGCCACCCCACCGCCGTACCGAGTCGAGTTGACGTGAAGCATCCGCTTCCGTTTGAGGCTGCGGGCCAGCCGTTTCAGGAAATCCACGGTCCCCTGAGGTGCGACCTCCCGATAGTCTTCGAGAGTGATGCCCATCGCCGGTCCTCCCGTTCCTCCGTCTATCGTGCCGCCAGCGCCTGGTCGCACAGTCGCACGACGCGTTCCCGGACCCCCTCCAATCCCAATCCCAGGCGCCCCACCTTCACCACCTGCTCGGCCAGCTCCGGCATGTCCAGCCCCTCCTTGGCCAGGAACCAACAGGCAAAGTCGCCCGGCAAGCGCCCTTTGCGCATGCGCGCCTCACAGACGTGATTGTAGATCGCGCCGGCTTCCACCCTCGCCAGGCCGTCGCGGAATTCCTGGAGCGTCCAGACCTCCATCCCCAGGTCCACCTCGATGACGTGCGAGCGGATGAACTCGAAGGGCTCGCCCGCCACGATGCGGGGGATGGTTTTCAGCCGGCTCAGATGCTCCGCGACGATGCCCGCGATCTCCGCGCGGAGGGCTTCCAGGCCTTCGTGTTCGAACGGATCGATTGCGGCCAACCGCTCCCCCAGGATGGGGTCCTGCACCTGGACGGCGACCCAGGTGGCGAAATCGTTGGGGTAGAGGCCCCGGAGGTAGGCGTGCCGCAGGAAATAGCTGTGGGTATGGTAATAGATCGAATCGAGCGGCACCTCCTCGATCAGCTCTAATAGACGCTGCTCGTCGTGGGCGCGGACGCCCATGATCTCGCGCAGTTCCATGCAACTGACGAACCGGAAGGGTGTCTGTGCGCGCCTGCCCATCGAGTCCCCTCCTTTTCACCGACGATCCGCGTCGGACCGAACCTCGACTCTGACCGGCCTTTCCGCCTCCGCCAGGAGCAGGGACCGGTGCGGGAACGGGATCTCGATCCCCTGTGCGTCGAAGGCCTTCTTGAGCCGCCGCCGGTACTCGCGCCCGACGGTCCATTGCTCGATGGGTCTCGTCTTCAGTCGCGCCTTGATCACCACCGCCGAGTCCCCGAACTCGTCCACCCCGAGGATCTCGATGGGCTCGAGGAACTTGTCCGCGTAGGCGCGATCTTGCCGGAGCTCCTCCGCCACCTGCCGCATCACCTCGACCACCCGGTCCGTGTCCTCCTTGTACGCCACGCCGACGTCGATGACGTAGGCCGACCAGCCCTTCGTCATGTTGGACAAGGTGGTGATCGTGCCGTTCGGAAAGACGTGGACGGTGCCGGCCAGGTCGCGGAGCGTGATCGTGCGGAACGTGATCGCTTCCACGAGCCCGCCGGTGCCGTTGACGACGGCGACGTCCCCGACCCGCACCTGGTCCTCCAGGATGATGAAGAACCCGCTGATCAGGTCGCGCACGAGGTTCTGCGCGCCGAAGCCCACTGCGAGCCCCACGATCCCCGCGCCGGCCAGAATGGGCCTGATGTCCAGCCCGAGCTGCGCCAGGGCGAGGACGACGACAATCGCCCAAATCATCGCCGAGGCCAGTGTCCGCAGCAGGCTCGTCAGCGTGGCGATCCGCTGACTGGCCGCGCCCGGCACCAGCTCCTTGGCCTCCCCGGCCTTGATCAGCAAGGCCTCCAGTCGTCCGATCCCGGCGCGAAGGAACCGCAGGGCGACGACGCCGGCCACGATGACCAGCGCGACGTGGAGCCCGACCTGGCCCAGGCCCACGGCCGAATCGAAGAGCCAGGCGGTGAAGGACGACAGCGAAAAGCTCGGCATGGTCAGGACCTCCCGCAAGTCCGCTTGAGCGCGGCCGGCTCGCCGGTCAGGCGCAGACCCGTTCCGGCGTCGAACAGGTGCAGCGACATGGCCTCAATCCACAGCGAAGCCCGCTCCCCCGGTTTTCCCGAGAATTCCTTGTCCCCACGGCCCGTGAGGATGACGCCCGTTTCCATCTCCAGCTCCAGGGTCACCCAGGTCTGGCCACCCATGGGCTCGACCAGCCGGACGATGCCGGTCGGCGCCCCGGCTGCGGGAACGGAGGCCGACACGCGGAGGCCTTCCGGTCTGAGGCCGAGCGTCACCGCGGCGCCCTCGAGAAGCCCGCTGGCCGCCGCGAGATCGGTCGGACAGGGGAGCTGAAGCGGACCGGCTACGATCCGTCCGCGCGCGAGGCGTGCCGGCAGCAGGTTCATGCTCGGATACCCGATGAACCCGGCCACGAACGCATTGCCCGGCGCCTCGTACAGGTCCCGGGGCGTGCCGACCTGCTGCAGGCGCCCGTCGCGCAGGACTGCGAGACGGTCGGCCAGCGTCATGGCCTCGGTCTGGTCGTGCGTGACGTAGATCATCGTGATGCCCTCACGGTCGTGGAGCCGTCGCAGCTCAGCCCGCATGTCGGCCCGCAGTTGCGCATCGAGGTTCGACAACGGCTCGTCCAGGAGGAACACGCGGGGCCTCCGGATCAGGGCCCGGCCCAGGGCCACCCGCTGCCGCTGGCCGCCGGAGAGCTCCCCCGGCCGCCGGTCCAGGAGCGGCTCGAGCCCGAGGAGGCCGGCCACGCGACGGACCTCGCGCTCCCTGACCGCCCGATCCGGCCGGCTCCGGCGCGGGGCGACGCGCAAGGGGAAGGCCAGGTTGTCCGCCACGGTCATGTGCGGGTAGAGCGCGTAGCTCTGAAACACCAGGGCCACGTCCCGCTCCCGGGGCTCCCACGACGTGACGTCCTGCCCGTCGAAGAGGAGGCACCCGGCCGTGGGTCTCTCGAGGCCCGCGATCAGGTGGAGCAGGGTGGACTTGCCGCAGCCCGAAGGCCCCACGATCGTGAACAGCTCCCCGTCCCGCACGGTGAGCGTGATCCCGGCGAGGATCTCGGAGCCTCCCAGGACCTTGCGCAGCCCTTCCAGCCTGACTTCAGCCATCTCAACCCGTGACGCGTGATGCGTGATGCGTGATCAGCATGATGAGTCCGAAAACGCGCAAAGCCTTTTCTCTATAGATTGCGCCGCATCCTTTCTGTTGTCTCTCTTTTTTCCACTCGTCACCCATCACCCGTCACGTCTCCCTACCCTTTCACGCTTCCCGCCGTGAGCCCGGCCACGAGGTGCCGTTGGAACAGGACGGCCAGCAGGACCACCGGGGCCATGACCAGCACCGACGCGGCCGCGAGGTCGCCCCAGGGGATCTCGTGGAGCCCGGGAAACAGGGCCAGGGCGACGGGAGCCGTTCGCGCAGCCTCGCTGGCGGTCAAGGTCAGGGCGAACATGAATTCGTTCCAGGAAAAAATGAAGACGAGAAGGGCGGCCACGGCCAGCGCGGGCCTCGCCAGCGGCAGAATCACCAGGGCCAGGGCGCGCCAGGGACTGCATCCGTCCACCCGCGCGGCCCGGTAGAGATCCGTCGGGATCTGCCGGAAAAAGCTCGTCAGGATCCAGACGGTCAGCGGGAGCGCGTAGGCGGCGTGGGTCAGGATCAGCGCGGTGAGGGTGTCCCGCAATCCCAGGGCCCGCACGAGCAGATAGAGGGGGCTGATGACGGCGATCGGCGGGAACATGGACGCGCAGAGCACGACGGCCAGGATCGCACGCTTCCCGCCGACCGGCAGCCTCGCCAGCGCGAAGGAACAGAGCCCGCCGAGGCCGACCGCCAGGACCGTGGCGCCGGTGGCCACGAGCGCGCTGTTGAGAAGCGCCCGCGGAAGCGAGGGCTCCCCCACGGCCGCCCGGTAGTGGCTGGCCGTGGGCTCCCCTGGCAGCAGCGGCGGAAGCCGGATCAACTCGGCGTCCGGCTTGAGAGAGGTGACCGCTTGCCACACGGCCGGGCCGACGCAGAAGACGCAGGCGAGGGCCAGGAGCGCGCGCCCGATCTGGACCTTGGCCGCGTTGGTGCCTCTGTGGCTTCGCCCCTCGGTCATGATGCTATCTCCCTCAGGTGCCGGCGCAGCAGCAGGAGATAGCCGGCTGTCAGGGCCAGAACGACCAGGAACATGGCCGTGGCGAGCGTCGAGCCGTAGCCGAACTGCAGGGTTTGGAACAGGGTCTTGTACGCGTAGATCGAAAGCGTTTCCGTGCCGTTCCCCGGGCCGCCGCCCGTCAGCACGTACACCGCGTCGAAGATCCGGACCGCGTCCATCGTGCGGAAGACGAGCACGATCAGGATCACCGGCAGGAGCAACGGCAGCGTCAGGTGCCGGAAGACGGCCCATCGGCCGGCCCCGTCGGCCCGGGCGGCCAGGTACAGGTCGCGCGGAATCGTCTTCAGCCCGGCGAGCAGGAGGAGCGCCGCGAAAGGCGTGGTCTTCCAGACGTCCATCAGGACGGCGGCATGGAGGGCCCGGACCGGGTCGTCGAGCCAGTTGATCGGCGAGGACACGAGGCCTGTCGCCTGCAGGAGATAATTGAGCAACCCGTAGTCGGGATGGTACAGCCAGCTCCACATCTGGGCCGAGACCACGGTGGGAACCGCCCAGGGGATCAGCACGGCCGCCTGGACCCACCGTGCCTCCGCGGCGCGGCCGTTCAGCACGCGGTCCAGCAACAGGGCCAGGCCGAGCCCAAGAAACAGCTCCGCCGCAACCGAGAGCCCCGTGAAGTGGAGCGTCGTCCGGCAGGCGGCCCAGAATCGCTCGTCCCCCCACAGGAGCCAGTAGTTGCGCGCGCCCGCGAACTCGCTGATCCCGAAGATCGGCAGCCGCCGATGGAAGCTCAGCCAGACGGCGCCGAGGAGCGGGGCGAGAGCCAGCAATCCCACGAGGAACAGGGCCGGCCCGGCGAAGAGGGCTCCCCAGGCTCTCTCCGAGATCCCCCGGCGCGACGCGCCCCGATGGCCGTCCCTTCCGTTCATCCCCTCTCCCACGGTCTCGAGCCCAGCAGCGCCCCGACCTGCCGCTTGGCCGAGGCCAGCGCCTCCTCCGGCGACTTCGCGGCGACCAGGGCGGCGCTCAGCTCCGGCTGCAGGATGTGCGACAGGGTGAGGTAATAGGGAGTCACGGGTCTGGATCTGGCCGCGGACAGCACCGGGAGCAGGTCGCGCAGCCAGGGCTTGGCCTCCATCAGCGCCGCGTCGCGGTAGAGGTCGCGGCGGGCCGGCTGGTATCCCAGATCGAGCGTCAAGCGCCGCTGGACCTCCGGCGAGGTCAGGTACCGGATCAGGGCCTGGGCCTCGCGGGGGTGCGCGGCGCGCTTCGGCACGGCCAGCAGCCAGCCGCCGAGCGCTGAGACCGACTCGTGTCCCGGGAACGCCGGCAGCGGGGCCAGCCCCACCTTGTCCCGCACCGGCGAGCCGTCCTGCTGCAGGAGTGTCCAGGCGTACGACCAGTTCCGCATGAAGATCGCGCGGCCGGCCCCGAACAGGCGGCGGGTCGTCTCCTCGTCCGCCGTGGCCACGGACGCGGGAGAGACCGCCTCGCCGACCAGCCGGCGCATGAACGAGACCGCCTGCGCGGCGTCCGCCCCGCCTTCCAGGAGGTCCGCTCCCCCTCCCCATGCCAATTCGTGCGCCACGCAGACCAGCCCCTCATACTGCTTTCCCTGCCAGAGGAACCCTTGCAAGCCCGGATCGCGCTCGCCTCGCTGGATCGCGTGGACGGCCGCGACCAGCTCCGGCCAGGTCCTCGGCGGCGCGAGCCCGTACCGTTCCAGGAGATCGCGCCGGTAGTACAACAGGCCCGCCTCCATGTACCAAGGGATCGCGTACAGCCGTCCTGCGTAGGTCGCCGCCCGGATCATCTCAGGAAACTGGTCCTCGCGCTCCGCAGGCTGCAACAGGTGGTCCAACTCGGCGAGCCAGCCGGCCCGCGCGAACTCCTGTGCCCAGATCACGTCGACCGCCAGGAGGTCGAAGGCCACGCTACGACCCTCCAGATTGACCACGTAGAACTGGTGCTGCTGATCGGTGGAGGCGGGCAGCACCTCCTCCTTGACGACGACTCCCGGAGTGCGCCGCTCGAAGTCCCGCAGGAGGGCCGTGAAGGCTTCGGGATCGCCGGCGAATTTGCCGTGCTTGAACACGATCGTGATCGTCCCGGAATCCTGGGGCGGGGGCGCAGAGCCGGCGGTGCAGCCGGCGAGGAGCGCCAGCGCGACAAGCAGCACCCCTTGGCTGGAGAAGGTTGACATGGGACTGCTCCGCGAGGGTGGGGTTTCCCGATAATCTGCCGTCACCTTGGACGACCTTATTCCGTCACCGACCGGTGCGTCAACCGGTTCCTGGTCTGGGCCGGGGGGAGCGGTCTCGCCGGGGCTCGTTCCTCGTTCGAGGAGGGACGCGAGGATGCTGGCGGCGCTTCGTTCCCGACGATGGCGGATGGCGCAAGGGAAGTGCCGGCGAGATGCGGGCGGACGGGGCGGATTGGCCCGCCGCTCCCCCTTTCTGGCGAGCGGGCGGCCTGACCAATCCCGTTGGGTCCCGGAGGGGGAAACGGTCGAGCCGGCCTTCGCCTGAGCGCGTGCCGGCTCGACCGATGTCCCGCGACGAAGCGGAGCGGCTTACTTCCCTGCCGGTCCGTTTCTCGTCAGGGTGACCGCCTTGACGATCTTCTCCCGCTTGAGCGACTCGAAGAAGCCTTCGGGCGTCTGAGGCTTGGGCAGGTTGACCTCGACGTTGTACCACCCGGCGTTGGTCGGCCCGCGGCGGCCCTGGATGGCGTGGATCAGCCGCTCGATGTTCTCCTCGGAGGTGCCGTCCTGGAAGGAGACCCAGAAGGTGAAGGGCTGCGCTTCCACCTCTCCCGCCTTGGCCGGGACCGAGGTGGGGCCGGGCAGGACCGTGACCTCCGCCACCTCGGCGGTCTTGCGCTCCGCCTCCTGCGGCGACAGGATCCGGGCCATGACGACCGCCTGCTGCTTGAGCCCCTGCTCGACTTCCCGGCTTTTGAGCGCCGCGACTTCGCGGCTCAGCACGTCCCTGGCGGCCACCAGTTGCTGGACTTGGCTCCGGAGCTGCGCGCGCTCCTTCTCGTCGCCGATTTGAGCCAGGCGCACATGCCGCTCGACGGCGTCCTCGAATCCTTTCCTCGAATCGCCGACGAGTTGCCGCAGGGCCGCGGCGTCGGTCCGGACCCGTTGATCCATCGCCTCCACCGCCTGGTGCACTTGAGCGATCTGCTGTTGCTGGGCCTGGAGGGTCTGGGTCGAAGCCTGCTGGGCCTGCGCCAGCCTCGCCACGGCCCGGTGCACCTGCGCGGCCTCCTGCTGGGCCTCGGAGGCTTGGGTCGAGACCTGTTGAGCCTGCGCCAACCTGGCCAGCACCTGCTCCTGCCTGGCGATGGTCTCCTCCATCGCCGCCAGCTTCTGGGTGGTGGATTCGACGATGGGCAGGATACGGGCGGTCTGGCCTCCGGGCTCGGACCTGGTGGTCAGCCGGTCGGCCACCAGAAAGGCGACCGCCGTCGCCAGCACCACCTGGGCGGCGAGGGAGAGGCCCGGCCGGAATCCGAGAACCCTGGCATCCGTCTGGCCGTCCCACCGACCGCCAGTGGCAACCCCCGTCACCAGACTTCTGATGCGCTGCCGCGCCGGGCTGACCGCGTGACAGGCCACCTGCAGGATCCCCCGATCCGATTGGTTTCGCAGATGCGCTTCGACCAGGAAGCGTCCGGCGTGGAACCGCTCCTGCTTCACGCCGGTTCCGTCCAGGCAGAGGGCGCCGGCCAGCCGGCCCGCCGCCGTCCGGATTTCCACCAGGTGGATGGGCCGCTCCTGGCTCGTGAACGCCAGCGTCACGCGTGACTCGCTGCACTCCAACGTGCCCACGCACTCTTGGTTGACGAAGACCTGGAGCGAGCCGGGCTCCTCCTGCCGCACCAGGTTCACGTCCGTGCGGAGTTGCTCAAGCAGATGTTCCCGATAGATGCTGAGCTCGTCGTCCCGTTTCGTTTCCATTGTTTCCTCCGGTCTCTCCCAGGACAAGGGTCAGGAATCGGCCCTTCACGAGCGGGCGCACGTGAAGGTCAACCTGGGGCGCTGGTCTGCGTTCCGTCCCGTCCGTCCGCAGCGCATGAACCTCCAAGAGACAGTTCCGGCACATCGCCAGGTGCCAGATCCGGTAGTCGAGTCCGTAGCCTTCCTTGAACAGGTCGGCCCATTCCTCGCGCGACCGGCAGGGGAAGTGCTGGGGCTCGCTCTTCCGGTAGTGGGTCTGGACGACCAGGAGGAGCCGCTCGGCCTCGCCTTTGAGCCGGTCCGGATGCTGTTGCTTCTGCGTTTCGATCTCTTGAAGGTCCTGGTCCGTGAGCCCGATCTCCTCGATCGTCCTCTGCCAACCGGTCCGGCGCCATCGCTCGAAATTCTTGTAGACGCGCTGGCTCTCGACGGAACCGAGCCCGAGCAGCCGCGCCACCTGGCCCTGGCCCAATCCGTAGAAGTGGTAGAACAGGGCGATCAACGCGTCCCGGCTGATCACGGCCCGCGACGCGAGGCCGTCGAGGAAGCGGCCCAGCGGAGACAGGAGGTCCTTGTGGTAGCAGAGCGGCTCCGGCTGACTGAAGTACTTGGTGACCAGGCTTTCCAGCAGCAGGAAGGGACGGCACGGGACTTCGGAGCGCCCGCAGGCGAGGAATCGCTCCACGAGGTCGTAGCCCCACCGGAGAGCCAACTTCTCGTGGGCGACGTCCTCCTGCCACTGTCCGGTCTCGCGCAGGAACCGCCTGGTCTGGGCGGTGGCCCGGTCGAGGAGCTCCGGCAGGGCCTCGGTTGCGACCCGGTCGAACTCCTCGGCGGTGGTCACCAGCATGCTGAGCGGGGAAGATAGACCCATTATGGTTCCCACGGGCACCTTTTCCCAATCCGCTTTAGTATGCCATAACTTGCCGCCATCAGCTATTCGGCGAAGATCGTGAGCTTTGGACATTTTGGACTACCTGGCAGAGGTTTTGTCCATATCGGCGTGTATTGTGAAGGCCCCTTCGATGCCCATGTTCTCTCAGAAAAAGAGAGGATGCCGTCGTTTTTCCCCTTGACCTTGCGCGGGTATCCTGCTATCACTGACGGCCCGATTAGGCGACCGAGGGGCTCCATCCCCGGATCAATCACATTCATCTTTCTAAGGAGGGCTCGACATGAAGAAGCTCGTTGGCATGATGGCGCTGGCGCTGGCGTTGACCTTCGGCATGGGGACCGTCACCACCTTCGCGGGCAACCCGGCTCCGGCTGGCGACAAAGAGAAGAAGGATAAGAAGGGCGGCAAGCTCGTCTTCGCGGGCGACAAGAAGGACGAGAAGAAGGACAAGAAGGGCGGCAAGTAATAACGTTATGGGGCGCGGCCCCGCGCCGCGCCCCTTCCCTTCTCCCCCACGTCCCGTTTTTTCCTCTCCCCTTAGCCCAGCGTTTTCGACTGCTGGATTATCTCCTGAAAGCCGGGCGAAACCGGGCAGCGATCACCTTGCGTCGCGCTGGTTCATCGATCGGGCGCGTTGCCGTCGGGTCAGGGTCCGGGTAGGACGTGCAACTCGATGCGGCGGTTGTTCCGCCGGTCCGCCTCGGTCCGCTCGGCCTTCAGCGGCTTCGTGTCCGCGAAGCTGACGATGCGGAGACGGTCCGGTGCCAGGCCGGGTGGCTCCAACAGGTAAGCCGCCACCTTGCCGCCGCGCAGGGCCGCCAGTTCCCAGTTGGACCGGGGCCGGCCCGGCTTTCGCCCGACGACGGGTCGGCCGTCCGTATGGCTGCGGACCTCGACCGTGGCCTGAGGCATGGAAGCCAGAACCAGCTTGATCGGCGCAAGCACCTGCCGGCCGGCGGGCGTGAGGTCCTGCTCGGGCGAGAAGAGCGCGTCGGTCTGGAGGAGGATGACCAAGGGGGCCGCCTCGCCGTCGGTCCGGCGCGGTACGACCGCTGCCACAATCTCTTGAAGACTCTGCCGCGCCACTGGCGGCTCCGCCGCAGAGGGCTCCTTCGGGAGGGCCGTTTCCTGGGACATGTCCCGGCAAGCGGTGGACGCGGTGGAGAGGGGCGCCGCCCCCGGTTGGACCGGGGCTTCTGATTGAACGGGCTTCGCCGGCTCCTGAGTCTGCGATGGCTGCAGCGGCTGTTCCACCGGCGCGACCTGTTTGCTCAAGGCGCGCACCTGCTCCTCGGCCGCCCGCTGCGCCGCCACCGCCTGCTCCCGCTGGGTCTCGCTGTTCTTGAGCTGTTGCTCCAGTGAGGCGATCCGGTCGGCCAGCTCTTTCATCTGATCGTCCGCCGCCCCGCGGGCGACCATCGCCTCTTCCTGGACCCTGCGCGCCGTGTCGAGCGCGAACCGGGCGGCGTCGAGCTGCTTCCGCAAACGGCCCAACTCTTCCTCGCACGGCACCGGGCCATGAGAGGCCTGCTGGACTGCCTGGGGTGCGTGGGGAGACGGATCGGGCTGCCCGGTGCCGGAGGTCGCGCAGCCGGCCGCCAGGCCGGCGGTCAGAAGCAGGAGCGGACCGGTGAGAAGGAAGAAGCGGATAAAGCCGTTCATGAAAACCTGCCCGTATGACCCGTATGAATGGGTCCAGGCTAGGCGGTCCGCCCGGGCGAGTCAAGTCGTCGCCCGCTCGAGGGCCGGGAGTGAAGGAGTTCAGGGAGGGATGGTGCCGAAGGCGGGACTTGAACCCGCACGGGTTACCCCACACGCCCCTCAAACGTGCGCGTCTGCCAATTCCGCCACTTCGGCGCCGGGCGCATTATAGGGAGGGGTCAAAAGGCTTGTCAATGAACGAACCCCTTCGGTAGAATCCCCTCCATCGTGGGCATCAACGTTCTGCCTGAACCCTGTCGCCCGCCCGACCTCACCCGATTCAGGATCACGACGTGACCGTGCAGCCAGCCCAGAGCCACGCGCCCGCCCTCGGTTCCGACCCGGGTGCGGCCGCGATCTTCGACGTGGACAACACGCTCATCGCCGGGTCCGCCATCGAGATCCGGTTCTTCCGGTATCTCTGGCGCAGGGGGTTGGTCGGGGCCCGCGAGGCGGCCGGCAGCCTCCTCCATTTGCTCGGCCAGGTGCCGCCGGTCTCCCTGCATCCGCTCCGCGAGCGGAAGGTCTATTTGGTCGGGAAGCGGTCGGCGGACATCGAGCCGCAGGCCCGGACGTTCGTCCAGACCGAGGTCTGCCCGTTTCTCTCGGCGACGGCGCTGGCCTCGCTGGAGCGGCACCGGCGGGCGGGACATCGGCTGATTCTGGTCACCGGCACGCCGGAGTTTCTGGCGGCGCCCCTCGGCGAGTTCCTGAAGGTGGACCTGGTGCTGGCGGCCCGTTTGGAGCGGAGCGGAGGCCTGTATACGGGCCGGGTCCTGCCGCCGCTCCCGTACGGAGAGGGAAAATTGCGGCTGATCGAGACGTTGGTGGCCCGTGAGGGGCTCGACCTGAAGAACAGTTATGCTTACGGCGACAGTCCGGGCGACGCGGACCTCCTGCGTCTCGTCGGCCATCCGCTGGTTGTCAACCCGATCCGTGGCATGGGCCGCATCGCTCGCCGCGAGGGCTGGCCGGTCGCGAAATGGACGTAGAATCGTGACGCATCACGCGTCGCCGCTTCTGAGCCATGCGCGTCACCGAGATTTTCAAGAGCATCCAGGGCGAGTCCAGCTACGCCGGGCTGCCCTGTGTCTTCGTCCGCCTGACCGGCTGCCCGCTCCGGTGTACCTGGTGCGACAGCGAATACACCTTCTCCGGCGGGACGGACGTGACGCTCGAGGAGATCCTGGCCCGCGTGAAGGCCTGCGCATGTCCCCTGGTGGAAGTCACCGGCGGGGAGCCGCTCCACCAGCCGGAGGCGTTCGTCCTGATCGAGAAGCTCTGTGTCGAGGGTTACCAGGTGCTGGTCGAGACCAGCGGGGCCATTGACATCGCGCCGGTGGACAAGCGGGCCCACGTGATCCTGGACGTGAAGTGCCCCGGGAGCGGCATGACGGACCGGATGGACTGGAAGAATCTTGACCGGGTCTCGTCCAAGGACGAGGTCAAGTTCGTGATCAAAGACCGAAAGGACTATGAGTGGGCGAAAGCGCTCGTCCGACAGCATGACCTGGCCGGGCGGTGCACGGTCCTCTTCGGTCCGGTCTTCGGAACCCTGGAGCCGCGCCTGCTGGCCGAATGGATCCTGGGCGACCGGCTTCCCGTGCGGTTCCAACTCCAGCTCCACAAATACATTTGGGATCCTGAGATGCGCGGGGTGTGAAAATGCATGAGGATGAGGAGACTTGAATGGACGTCGTTGACGTGAAGGTGAAGCAAGGAAAGATCGAGAGGGAGCCGGCCGAGGTCCTGGTCCTCGGCCATTACGAGGATGATCGAGGGCTGCAGGGCGAGGCCGCCGCAGTGGACCGGGCCTTGAAGGGCCTGTTGCGCGACCTCCTCAAGAGCGGAGAGTTCGAAGGCAAGAGCTGCCAGACGGTGGTGGTCCACACCCAGGGGCGGGTTCCGGCAAAGAGGGTCCTGCTCGTGGGCCTGGGTCAGAAGAAGGAGGCGCGGCTGGACACGGTCCGGCAGGCCCTCGCGACGGTCACGAAACGGGTTCGCCAGACCGGAGCGAAAAGCTTTACGGTCCCGCTGCTCGGCCGGACGACGACGAAGGCCTCAGCGGTCGAGACCGCGCAGGCCATGGTCGAGGGGGCGGTCCTGGGCGGCTACCGGTTCACCGAATATCGCAGCGACAACCATGACGAGCCGAGGGGCCTGCAGCGCGTCACGCTGGTTCCGTCGAAGGACGAGCCGCTCGCCTCCGTCAAGGAGGGAGTCCGGCGGGGGCTGGCGAGCGCCGAGGCGACCATGTACGTCCGCGACCTCTGCAACCACCCCTCGAACGTGATGACGCCGTCCCGCATCGCCGCCGAGGCGAGGAAGATCGGGGCCGAGCGCGGAGTGCGGGTGCGGGTCCTGGAGCGGCGGGACGCGGAGCGGCTGGGCATGGGGGCCTTCATCGGCGTCGCGCGGGGGAGCCACGAGCCGCCCAAGTTCATCGTGCTGGAGTACCAGGGACAGGCGCGGGGCGCGGGGCGCGGGGCGCGGGGCCCGGGTGAGGGGGGGAATGCCAGGCCGATCGTGCTGGTCGGCAAGACCATCACGTTCGACACGGGCGGCATCTCGCTCAAGCCGGCCGAGAACATGGAGCAGATGAAGGCCGACATGACCGGCGGCGCGGAGGTGCTGGCGACGGTCCGGGCGGCCGCCCGGCTCCGCCTGCCCCTCCACCTGGTCGGCATCCTGCCGGCCACGGAGAACATGCCGGGGGGCCGCGCGATCAAGCCCGGCGACATCCTGAAGACCCTCTCGGGCAAGACCGTGGAGGTGCAGAACACCGACGCGGAGGGCCGCCTGATCCTCGCGGACGGGCTGGCCTACGCCACCCGCTACAAACCGGCGGCGATCGTCGACGTGGCCACGCTCACCGGTGCCTGCGTCGTGGCGCTCGGGCAGTTCGCGATCGGGATGTTCAGCAACGACGAGCGGCTGAAGGGCCGCATCCAGCAGGCGGGGGCGAGGGCGGGCGAGCGGGTCTGGGAGATGCCGCTCTGGGAGGAGTACTTCGAGCAGCTCCGGAGCGACGTGGCCGACATGCGGAACATCGGCGGGCGAGGCGGCGGCATGATCACGGCCGCCCTGTTCCTGAGCAAGTTCGTGGGGGACTGTCCCTGGGTGCACCTGGACATCGCCAGCACCGACTGGAGCGAGCGGGAGCGGGCCTACATCGCCAAGGGCCCGACGGGCATCGGCACGCGTCTCTTGCTCCAGTACCTGCTGCACGAAGCCGAATCTCGTGATGAGTGACGCGTGACGGGTGACAAGCGATGACGAAAAGACTCAGAGACGCTTCCGATTCTTTACGCGTCACGTGTCACGCATCACCTGTCACGGTCTGGTGTGGCTGCCGATGACCGCCCTGCGCGACCAGATCGGCCAACTCTTCATGCTGGGGTTCGCCGGCACTTCGGTGTCGGCTGAACTGGCGGACCTGCTGCGGGAGTACAAGCCCGGCGGCGTCATCCTGTTCGCGCGGAACCTCGAAAGAGTCGAGCAGATCGTCGCTCTCACGAACGGGCTGCAGAAACTCTCGCCGGACTCCCCCCTCCTGATCGCGATCGATCAGGAGGGCGGGCGCGTCTCCCGGCTGCCGGCCGGCTTCACGATCTTCCCCCCCTGCGCCCTCCTGGGGAGCTGCCAACCGACCGAACGGGCCTTGGACCTGGCCTACCGGGCTGCGGCCGTGACTGCGAGCGAATTGCGCGCCGTCGGCGTCAACATGAACATGGCGCCGGTCCTGGACGTGAACACGAATCCGGCCAATCCGATCATCGGGGACCGGGCTTTCAGCGCCGATCCGGCCGCGGTCTCCGAACTGGGGCTGGCAACCCTGCGGGGGCTCCAGGACCGCCGGGTCGTGGCCTGCGGCAAGCACTTCCCCGGCCACGGGGACACGGAAGCGGATTCCCACAAGGAGCTGCCCGTCGTCAGAGCTTCGCGCGAACGGCTCCAGACGGTCGAGCTGCTCCCCTTCCGCCACGCGATCCGGCACGGGCTTGCAACTATCATGACGGCCCACGTCCTCTATCCGGCCTTGGACGAAAACGCCCCCGCCACCCTGTCCGCGCCGATCCTGACCGGCCTCCTGCGGAACGAGCTGGGCTTCGACGGAGTGGTGCTGACGGACGACCTGGAAATGCAGGCGATCGGCGACCATTATGGCGTCGGCGAGGCGGCGGTCCTCGCGTTGCAGGCCGGCGCGGACCTGCTCCTGATCTGCCAGGAGCGCGAGCGGCAGGTTGCGGCCATGCAAACGGTGCGGCGGGCGGTGGAGGACGGTACGATCGCGCCGTCCAGTCTGGAGGCCTCGCTCCGCCGGATCGCAGCCCTCAAGCAGCGCTTCCTCCATCCCTATGCACCGGCCGACCCGGTTGCTGCGCGGCTGATGGTCGGGAGCCAGGCGCACCGCTCGGTGCTCGAGGCCCTCGTGCGGACCAGTCCCCCGTCCGTGAAGACGCCTGCGTGAACGGTCCAGCCACCGGCAAGGTCGGACCGGCCGGGCCCAGGGAGATCTGGGCCTGGTGCATGTATGATTTCGCCAACTCCTCCTTCACCACCCTGATCGTCACGGTCGCCTACAGCGTGTACTTCGTCCAGGTGGTCGCCCGGGACGTCGGGCTAGCCGGCTCGGCGGAGCGCGTCTGGTTCTGGGGCTACGCGGTCTCGATGCTGCTCGCGGCGGTCCTCTCCCCGTCCCTGGGCGCCGTGGCGGACGCGCGCGCCGCCAAGCGGGCCTTCCTGATCGGCTCGACCCTGGTCTGCGTCGCCTGCACCGCGCTCCTCTACGTCGTCCAGGCCGGGGATGTCTGGGCCGGGCTGGTCCTGTTCGGCGCCGCCAACGTCGCCTTCGAGTTGGGCTTCCTCTTCTGCAGCGCGTTCCTGGTCGAGATCGCCACCACGGAGACGATGGGCCGGATTTCCGGCTACGGCTGGGGCCTCGGTTACGCCGGAGGGCTCCTCTCGTTGGCCCTCGCCTACCCGTTCATCAAGAACGGGTTCGCGGAGAGCAACCTCTCCCAGTACCGGCTCAGCTTCGTCGTGACTGCCGCTTTTTTCCTGGTTGCGGCCCTGCCGACGTTCTGGCTGCTCAAGGAGCGGGCGGTGCCGCAACCGGACCGCGGAGTCTCCTTCTGGGAGCAGGCCTTCTCCAGGCTGGCCGCCACCGCGCGGCAACTCCGCCGCTACCGGGACCTGGCCGCCTACCTCGTCGCGTACCTGATTTATACGGATGCCATCAACACGGTCATCGTCGCGTCGGCCATCTTCGCGAACAAAGTCCTGGACTTTTCGCCGGGCGATCTGATTATCTACTTCCTCATTACGCAGGTGACGGCCGGGCTGGGCGCCGTGGGCTTCGGCCGGCTGGCGGACCGGATCGGCGCCAAGCGGACGATCAGCGTGACCCTGCTCATCTGGATCGCGCTGGCCGTTGCCGCCTCGCTGGTCAGGACCCACGCCCAGTTCTACGCGATCGGTCTCCTGGCCGGCTCGGTCCTGGGCGCGAACCAGACGGCCAGCCGCACGCTGCTCGGCCAGTTCACGCCGGTCGGCCGGCAGGCGCAGTTCTTCGGCTTCTTCTCGGTCACCGGCAAGTTCGCGGCGGTGTTGGGGCCGGTGATCTACGGGGAGGTGACGGCCCGGACCGGCAGCCAGCGCTGGGCCGTCCTGTCCATGGCCGTCCTGTTCGCGATCGGGCTGCTGGCGTTCCAGACGGTGGACGAGGCGCGGGGAAAGGCCGCCGCATCAAACACGTGAGACGTGGAGCGCGCTGCAAGCTGGGCCTCTTCTCATCCTTTCGCCTCACGTCTCACCTCGTGCATCTCACGGGATTTTTATGGCGTTGAAGAAGGGCGACATCATTGACGAGCGGAAGCGGCACCCGGACGGGTGCGGCCTGGTCGTGAAGATCATGGGCGGGGGCGAGGGGTTCGAAAAGATCGTCTGCTGCGGACACGAGCTGACCGAGGAGGATGTCGTCACGCAGCTCGGCTCGCCCCTGGGACGCAGGAAGGGAGGCCTGCCGGTCGGCTGCGTGCTCGACGAGAAGAGGCTGCACCCCGGCTCCTGCGGCCTCCGGGTCATGGTCCTGGACGGGGGAGCCGGCTTTCAGGAGATCGTCTGCTGCGGCCATTCGCTCACGGTCACGTCGGTGCAGGACCTGCGGTTCGGGCAGATGCGCGGCACGCCGCCGGGCGAGACGGGTCAGCAGGGAACGGCATGAAGACGTGAAACGTGAACCGTGAGACGTGAAACGTAAATAGTGAAGGAGGGGTCAGTTTTCAGGTGTCAGTGCCGGAAACTGAGAACTGAGAACTTCTTTGCGACCGGCGTCACGAGCCACGAACGACGAGTCACGGGGGCCCTATGCGCGACCGGACCGAGGCGATGAAGGATTGGCTGACCAGGATGGAATGGCTGGATCGGTGGGGCTACATCACCGCCGGCTTCAGCCTGCTCATCCTGGGCATGCTGATTTTCGCCTACAGCTGGTACACGTTCATCCACGGTGCGTTCAAGGTCGGACTGCTCGTGGCCGGCCTCAAGCTGTTGAACGACCTCCTGCTGGTCATCATCCTGCTCGAGCTTTTTCGTACGGTCGTCCGCTTCCTCCAGACCGAGATCCTGGCCCTCGAGCCCTACCTGGCCGTCGGCATCATCGCCTGCACGAGGCGGATCCTGACGGCCAGCGCCGAATTGTCGCACCAGCCGGACATCACCAGCGAGCTGTTCAACCGGTACCTGATGGACGTCGGGGTCAACGTCGGGGTCATCATCGTCCTGGTCGTCGGCGTCTTCGTCATCCGCAAGCGGCCGGCGCAAGCGGACGCGACGAGTCTCGCGCCCCGGCCATGACCCTCGTCCACCGCCGTCGCCAGTCTGTCTTTCCCTGACCGTCGATGCCGACGCCTCTCGCGCCCGTGGATGAGCCGGACAAGCCGGCGGAGCAGTGGAAGCAGGTTGTCGGGCTGACCCTCGGGCCGGTCGTGGCCGGACTCGTCTACCTGGCCCCGCTGCCGGCCCTTTCCCCGGCCGCCCATACGCTGGCGGCGATCCTGACCTGGGTCGTCCTCTTTTGGATCGCCGAGCCGATCCCGCTGCCGGTCACGGCCTTGCTCGGCACGGCGCTCTGCGTTCTGGCGGGCCTGGGCTCAGCCAAAAGCATCTTCGCCTCCTACGCCCATCCGATCATCTTCCTGTTCATCGGAAGCTTTTTTCTGGCTGAGGCCATGGCCGCCCACGGCGTGGACCGTCGGTTCGCCACGTGGATGCTCGGCCTCTCCTGGGTCCAGGCCCGTCCCTCGCGGGTGCTCCTGGCCATGGGCCTCGTCACCGCCGTGATCTCGATGTGGATCAGCAACACCGCCGCCACGGCCCTGATGCTGCCGGTGGCGCTGGGCGTCTGCGCCACGCTCCGCGGGACCGAAGTGGATCACTTGGGCGAATGCCGGATCGCCCTGATGCTCATGCTCTCCTACGCCGCGACGGCGGGTGGGGTGGCCACGATCATCGGCACGCCGCCGAACCTGATCGGGGCGGGACTCCTCGCGCAACAGACCGGCGCGGCCGTTCCCTTCCTGACCTGGATGGTGTTCGGTCTGCCGCTGGCGATCCTGATGCTCGCCGTCTGCTGGAGCCTGCTCCTCAAGCTCCATCCCCCTGAGACGCCGGTCCTGCCGGACTTCGCTCACCAACTTCACGAGCAGCGCCGCGCGCTCGGCCCATGGACCAGGGGGCAGGTCAACGCCTGCCTGGTCTTCGGCCTCGCCCTGCTGCTCTGGATCGGGCCCGGGTTGCTCGCGGCGTGGCTCGGCTCGGAGAATCCCCTCGTGGCTTGGTTCGACCGGCGCCTGCCGAACGAGCTGGTCGCGTTGTTGGCCGCCTGCCTGCTGTTCATCCTCCCGACGGATTTCAAGCAGGGGCGCTTCACCCTCTCCTGGCGGCAGGCGAGCGACATCAACTGGGGCACGATCCTGCTGTTCGGCGGCGGGCTGGCCTTCGGGGACCTCATGGTCAAGACGGAACTCTCGAACACGGTCGGAAGGGGTTTCGTCGAGTACTTCGGCGTGAGCACGCTGTGGAGCCTCACGGCGGTCTCGATTGCGGCGTCGGTGCTCGTCAGCGAACTGGCCTCCAATACCGCCTCGGCCAGCATGCTCGTGCCGCTGGCGATCGCGATCGCCCAGTCCGCCGGAGTCTCGCCGGTCCCGCCGGCCCTGGGGGCCTGCCTGGGCGCGAGTCTCGGCTTCGCCCTGCCCGTCTCCACCCCGCCCAACGCGCTGGTCTACGGGACCGGTCTCGTCCCGATGCGGAGCATGGTCCAGGCCGGCATCCTCTTCGATTTGCTCGGCGCCGTCCTGATCTGGGTGACGCTCCGTCTCTTCTGCCCGCTCCTCGGCCTGGCGTAGAGAAGCGTCGTTCGTCACCCGCTCTTGCCTAGGGTCTTCGGTTATGGCATCATGCCACCCCTCGGATTCTTCTCCGTTTTCTCTTTTGGAGTCATTGAGGTGGCGCCGCTCTTGGAATACGTCGGCTGCATCCATATCTTTCTCGGACCCTACCGCGGGAATCCCATCGCGCTGTATCTGAAGCGGACGGATCACGGCTGCGAGATCGGGCCGCGGTTCTATCCGTGGAACGACGTGGTGGGGAAGGGCGAGACGCCGAACAAGGCGGCGGCCGACTTCGAGGAGAAGTGGAAGACCAAAGGGCTCGCCTCGGAGATGTACGACGGGCCGTCTTGGGAGAGCGGGATCAAGCCGGAGAAACCCGCCCCGCCGAAGCCGCCCGCCGCCCCGAAGCCTCCCACGGGTGCCGCTCCGACCGGCGGGGCCTCGCCGGCGCCGGCCAAACCGGCAGCCGCTCCCGCTCCGAAACCCGAATCGGCTGAGACCCCCGCCGAAAAGGCCGCGCCGGCCGGCGACGCGAGCTGATCTCTCGCAGGCGAGAGGCCCGAGGCGCGGGGCTAGAGGATGCTCCCTTCGCCGGAAGCTTTTTCCCTTGCCCCTCGCCCCTCGCCTCTTGCCCCCTGTTCCGCCAGCCGACTGTGCCTCATCCCGTACCCCAGGTACAGGGCGGTGCCGATGACGGTCCAGACCCCGAACCGGATCCAGGTGATCAGCGGGAGGAAGGCCATCAGGCCGAGGCAGGCGGCCATGCCCAGGATGGGGACCCAGGGCATGAACGGAATGCGGAACGGCCGGGGGTGGGACGGGCGGGCCCGCCGCAGCACGATGACGCTGGCGCAGACGAGCACGAAGGCGAAGAGAGTGCCGATGTTGGTCATGTCGGCGGCCTCGCCGATCGGCACCAGGGCGGCCAGCACGGCCACGCCGACGCCCGTGAGGAGCGTCGCGTGGTGCGGCGTGCCGAAGCGCGGATGCACGGTCGAGAGCCAGGGCCACAGGAGCCGGTCGCGCGACATGGCGAAGAAGACGCGGATCTGCCCGATCATCATCACGAACAGCACGCTCGTGATCCCCGCCAGGGCGCCGGTGGCCACCAGCGCCGCCCCCCAGTTGAACCCCACCAGACGCAGCGCCTCCGCGACCGGGGCGTGCACGTCGATTTTCGCGTAGGGGACGATGCCGGTCAGGACCGCCGCGACGGCCACGTAAAGCACGGTGCAGATCCCCAGCGACGCGATGATGCCGATTGGCAGGTCCCGCTGCGGGTTGCGCGCCTCCTCCGCCGTCGTGGACACGGCGTCGAAGCCGATGTAGGCGAAGAAGACGATGGCGGCGGCGGCGCCCACCCCCTGATACCCGTAGGGCATGAAGGGCGTCCAGTTGGCCGGCTCGACCCACCGCAGCCCGACGAAGATGAAGAACAGGATGACCGCAATCTTGACGAGCACGATCAGGCCGGTGGTCCGCGCGCTCTCTTTCACGCCGATCACCAGCACGATCGTCACCAGCAGGACGATGATCGCCGCGGGCAGGTTGACCAGGCCGCCGTCCACGCCGGGCGGGTGGATCGCCCAGGCCGGCAGGTGGAGGCCCAGGGTTTTCAGGATGTTGTTGAAGTAGCCGGACCAGCCGATCGAGACCACGACGCAGGCCACCCCGTATTCCAGGATCAGGTTCCAGCCGGTGATCCAGGCCAGGAACTCGCCGAGCGTGGCGTAGGAATAGGTGTAGGCGCTGCCGGCCACCGGCAGCATGGCGGCCAGCTCTGCATAGCAGAGGGCGGCGAGCGTGCAGGTCAGGCCCGAGAGGACAAACGAGAGCACGATGCCCGGCCCCGCCCCGGGCCGGTTGCCGTCGCCGACCGTGGCGGTCCCCACCAGCACGAAGATGCCGGTGCCGATGATCCCGCCGATGCCGAGCGCGGTCAGGTCCCAGGCCGTCAGCGTCTTCTTGAGCCGGTGAGTCGGATGGTTGCAGTCCTCCAGGATCTGCTCGACGCTCTTGGTGCGGAACAGGGACGACAACATGGTCAACGGAGTCCGTGAAGGGTGATGGGCGACGGGTGACGGGTGAGACGCGCGGCGAGTTTACTCATCACGCACCACTCGTCACGCGTCACGAACTGAGGCGGGCGGCGGCGAGGAAGGCCAGGAACAGCCGGCGCTGGGTTTCGTCCCGGTCGTAGAGGAACTCCGGATGCCATTGGACGCCCAGCAGGAACGGATGGCGGGACGCATCCGCAGCCTCGACGGCTTCGATGATCCCGTCCGGTGCCTCGGCGCTGACGGTCAGGGCCGCCGCCGGTTTTTTCACCGACTGGTGGTGCGAGCTGTTCACCAGGATTCGAGCCCCGCGCGTGATCCGACGCAGGAGGCTGCGGGGCGCCACCTGCACCGGATGGGCCGCCTTGGTCGCCGGCCCGGGCGCCCGATGCTGGAGCGCCGACGGGCATTGCGCGGCGATGTCCTGCACGAGGCTGCCTCCCAGCGCGACGTTGAGCACCTGCATCCCGCCGCAGACGCCCAGGATCGGCACGCGGGCCTTGACGGCCAGCCGCGCCACCCCCAGCTCGAATTCATACCGCTGACGGCTCATCACCCGGAACCGGTACCGCTGACGCTCCCCGTACAGACGGGGCGGCAGATCCGGGCCGCTGCCGGTGAGCAGCAGTCCGTCCAGGCCCTTGAGCAGCCGGCGCTGCAGGGCCGGGTCGGAAGTGAGCGGCAGGATGACGGGCAGGCCGCCCAGGTCCTCCACCGCGCGCACGTACCGGGCGCGCAGGAAGTAGGTCGGCTCCTTGCCGCCCCATTCCTTCCTGTCGCCCGCGTTGAAGTCCGGCGTGACGCCGATGAGGGGTTTCATGGTTGGTCCGTCGAGCGGGGCGCTCCCGCCGCACCGGGCCGGGGCGGTCGGCGGTCACTTCGTGCCCGAGGCATCGTTCGCCGGCACCCCCAGGAAGCGGACCGACCGGTCGCCCGTCAGATGCTCCGGCGTGATGACGTACGTGCCGTACACGCTCGTCCCGACGACGCTCATGGCCGCCTCGTTGTTGCCGCCGGAAAAAACCCAGGTGAGGCCGCCGGTCACGCCGCCCAGGATGGCGAAGGCGATCTTGACCGCTCCGTACGGAAGCGTGACGAGCCAACTGGCGGCTCCCAATCCGGCGCCACTGAGGGTGCCGGCGTTAGGATCCTCCGTTGAGACGCTCGACGTCTTGGCAGGCTCGGCCGCCCACCCAGTCGGAGTCACGGTCAGGTGAGCCAGGGCTAGGATCATCACAACCACCACCGCCTTCGTCCATGAACTACGCACGGGAAGTGCCTCCTTTCTTCACTTGTTGGCTAAGACCGAGCCTGTGGGGGATGAGGGACAGGCAGGCCACAGCATGTAGTGTCTTATAGCAGATTTCCCAGCCGATGCAACCCTAACTTTCAGAAGGATGAAGTTTCCTAACTTCATCCTTCTGCTTTCTGCGGGATGTCGAGTTCCGCCAGGATCTGCGACATGATCCGATCGGACTGCTCCCGCACGGCTTGATCCAGCTCGCCGGCGAGGATGGTGTCGTCGAGGATCCGGTTCTCCTGCTGAAGACCGGCCTCGATCGCTAGGTCCAGCTTGAGACAGCAGATCGCTTGTACGAAGAGGTCTCCGGCACGGTGCCGATAGTCCGCCCGCTCGTCGTCCGGTATGTGGGCCATGGTCCGTTCCAGCCGGGCGGCAAGCCCGAGCGCCTGCTTCACCCGTTCCATCTGGGGTTCGGCCATCTCGACGACGACCTGCACGCCGCCCTTCCAACTGCGCTTCTTCACGTTGAAAACGCAGCGCAGGACCTCCGGCTTCCCCTCAACGGGCTCGGGGCCGTAGAAGAGCGTCACCCGATACTGCGGCAGTTGGGGCGAGGGAAGAAAAGACATACCGTGTTCCTCTGACTCCCCTTATGGCACAAAAGGCCGTGTAAGGAATAGGGCTCGTTCTCCGCCGACTGGCCAATTTAACACACAGTTGCGTCAATCCCACAGACCAGAGGGGGCAAAAATTACCTGAATCATCTCCGAAATGACGGGGCGATCTGCTTTCGTACGAAATACCTAAACTGGCTTCGTGGTTACGGTTGATTTTAGGAACACCTTCGAAGCGGATATCGAAGAAATCACCCCCTGAGATGGCATAAGGCTTGCCTAACCAACCGAAAGCTGCTTTACAGGTTCCTCCTGCTCCGCTACACTGTGCGCCCTTAACCGCTGCACCATGAAACTTCTTAGGCAAGGAGGATCATCGTGGCAACCGAACGAAAGACGATCAGCCGGCACGTATTGACCACGGGGAAAGCAGGGCTCCTCTTGTGTGCGGGACTGTTGGCCGGCTGCGCCTCCTCCGGCGACCTGGAACAGATCCGCCAGGAGGCGAGGCAAGGGGAGAGCGCCTTGCGGGCCGACTTGATGAAGGAGCAGACACAGTTCTCCGCCTTGGCCAAGGAGAATGAAGCCTTGCGTGCCGCCCATGCCAAGATTTCCCAGTCCGTCAAAGAATATTTAAAAGCGGAAGAAGCACGACACGTGGACGCCCTCAATCAAGTCCGGGCCGCCATGAAAAACCTTGAATAGAGAGTGGCGCATGGGGCGCGCACACTGACACGAACCGGGAGGGAGAGAGCCCATGGCACGCACGACCGCAATGAACGGTTTCCTCTGGGCGGGAAGCGTCCTGCTCTCCGCGCTCGTGCTGTTGGCTGGCTGCGCCTCCTCCGGCGATGTGGAGCAGGCGCGGCGCGAGTCCGAGCAGGCGAAAGCCAAGATGCGCGCCGAACTCCAGCAGGAGCGTGCGCTTGCCTCTTCGATGGAAAAAGAAAGTGAAGCCCAAAAAGCTAAGGCGGAGAAGCTGGCGAAGGCCCTGGGGGGCGGCGCGTCGGATGGGAAGGCGCTGAGGGCGCCGACCGTCTGCCCGCCGAATACGAATCCCCATGCGCTCGCCATCCAGGTGGTCAATGACAGCGACCAGTCCGACAGCGACGTCTATCTGCTCTTGACGGGCAAGGGCATTGGCTGGCCGACCGGTCCCCCTAACGGTCTTTCCTATCTGGATATCGGCAGCAACCCCACGGGATCGGCGGCGGCCAAACCCGTGAGCAAGCTACCGGCGCTGGCCTGCACCGTGATCTCGCCCTACACCGGCCGCTCGCTCCAGGTGTATCAATTCTCGGTCGCGGCGATCAGCGGCGGGCGGCTCATGGTCTCCTATAAGACCCCGGTTGCCGTCTCCAACGGCAATTTCCCCACCGGCACCGAATCCTTCCGTTGGGACAAGATGGAGTTCGGCTATCCCGGGAGCGGCGCGGACCTGACCTCCATGGACTTCTTCGGGATCCCGATGCAGTTCGACTACCTGGACGGCGCCAACACCGTGCTGAACACCATGACCTATTACGCCTCGACGGGCACCATCCTGAACCAGCTTTACGGGCTCAGCCCCGCGATGGGCCAGGCCTTCCAGGCGATCGGCTCGACGAAGACCGGCACCTGGACGCCGAGCCAGGGCCTCACGCAGTTTTCCCGCGTCATGGGCCCCTCCCTGCTGGCGTCCGCTTCGTCAAACGGCTCACCGGCCCCCTATCCCAGCTTCGGGCCTTACCTGACCACCCTGGTCGGACAGCCATTCACGGTCAGCGGAGCCGGGAATGCCGGGTGTCCCAACGCCGTCCCATACACCTACTCGGCGAGCTTTGCCTCGGATGGGAAGGGCGGCTATGTCGTAACCTTGACGGGCGCGACGAATGGGACGCCCTGCGGAATCACACCCGGTCCCAATCCCCAAACCGTGACGCTCCCGCAGAATCTGACCGTCACGGTCAAGCTGCCGGCCCCTTCCAAGGATGCGGGATACGACGTCAACCTCTATGGCGCGCCGGCGACGGCCTTCTCAGTGCCGACCACTGGCATGACGTCGGCGCAGATCAGAGCCGTCCCCAACAGCCTCTATGCGGTGATCGCCGGGGATTTCATGGCCGGGATCAACTTCGGCTACGTGGGCAAAGGGAGCAACGCCCCGCAGAATAGCGCGAATTGGTACAGTAACCCGCCGATCCTCTACCCCTTCGGTGGCGCGCGGAAGAAAAACGACGGCCATTACAATGCCTATGCGGCGGTCTTTTACAACCTGTCGGATGCCTATGGGTTTGCCTACAGCGACCGCGGCGGACGGCCCAGCCCCTACGTGCCGCTGCCGAGCAACGTGCCCACGATGCGCATCACCATTCTGAACGACAACCGGTTGAACGCCCCGCAGGTCACCGTGTCGAATCCGACCAGCTCCTCGCTGACGATTTCGTGGCCGGCCGTTAGCGGCGCGACGGGCTATACGGTCAACATAAGTTACGGTGGGGGTATTCCGGTCCCCGGAGTCACACTCACCCCAGCCATGCCCAGTCCAAGTGGAACCACGATCTCAGGCCTGAGCCCCGGCACCACCTATCAAATCAGCGCCACCGCCACGGGCACAAACAATGACCATGCCATTCAATCCTACGTTGTCCCTGTCTACGGGACAACGGCCGGCGCGCTCCCGTCTCTCACCGGCGGTTCCATCTCCTTCGGCACCGGCCTCAATTGGTCCGTGGGCACATCCAAGACCCCGCCGTCGAACTACACCTTCGCCATCAATGGCTCCTCCTACACCGTGGGCGGCTCGCAGAACGCTGCGATCGCCGGCGCCCCGGGGATCAACGTCTACGGGCTCACCATCACTAACGGGACCAAGACCCTGTATCAGGGGAATTATGTCGTCAACCTGACCAGCGCCAGCGGACAGTATTATGTCGAGAACGCCTTCCTGACCCCCCCCAACTCCAATCTCCTGACGACGGCCTGGAGCAAAGGAGGCGGAAACGGCTTCCCGGCCGGACCTTTTCCGAATAACGGCTCCCTCGTCATCGGCACCCCCTTCGCGCCGGTGGCGACCAAGCAAACCGCGCCGGTCGTCTTTCCAACACCGTGAATGGAGATCCGCGCGGGATGTCGCGCGGGCGTGACACGTTCCAACAACGGAATGTCCATGACCAGCTTGAGGAGGACCGACATGTACGGCAGCCGGGGAGCAGGACGTGTCACACTGATCGCCGTCGTCATGCTGGCCGGCTGCGCCACCTCCGGCGACGTGGAGCAGGTCCGGCAAGAGCGCGAGCAGGCGAGTGCCAAGATGCGCGCGGAGCTGGAGCAGGAGCGGACACTCGCCGCCTCGATGGAGAAGGAAAGCCAGGCCAAGCGGGCCGAGGCGGACAAGCTGGCCGCGGCTCTGGGAGGCGGGGCGGTCGCAGGCAGGCCCCTAGCAAAGGCTCCAGCCGCCGGGCAAGGTATGAGCCTGACCACGGCGCTGGCCACTTCGAGCTGCATACAAGCGATTCAGGCACAGGGCCACAACCCCCCTGTGCCAAAAGCACTTTTTATCAACAGCGGTACGTCCTGCGGCAACGTCACGGTGAGCACCGCGGATACGACGGCGTTCACAGCCCAGACTCCCCTGATCCCTGTCGTCGTCGGAGCCGGCGGCACCCTGGCATTTCAGGATCCGGGCGCGGGCAATTCGACGACGCTCTATGCCAGCTCGTTTCTCATTCAGAACGCCGGGATCATGCAAGCCGGATCGGCGGCTAGTCCGATCCAAGGTCAAATCACCATCGTCATGGCCGGGAATCAATCGGCAGCCTTGGCCCCTACTGCCACAGGCTCTGCTGCGATCGTGAGCACCTCGAACACCACGCCCAACTCGCGCGATATCACCGTGATGGACGGGGGGGTGTTGCAACTGTACGGGAGCAAGGGGCTGTCGGCGGCGCCAGGCACCATGAACAACGACATTGTGGGCGGCACGAAGAGTTGGACCTACCTGACCGCGCCGGCCGGTCCGGCGACATATAACGATGCGGAAAACGTCAGCGCCCCCGTACCGGCGACCAATCCGGCTACCACCCTCACCCTGGCGACCACGGTGGACTGGCAGAAAAACGACTGGATCTCCGTCGCCACGACCAGCTTTTCATCCCATCAGACGGAGATCGTGCAGATTTGCGCGATCTCATCCGTCACCAACCCAGACCCACAGGCGTCTGCACTGGGATTGCCCACCAGCGTGAGCCAGATCACCTTGTGTTCAACCACCCCACTCAAGCATTACCACTATGGTGGCCTGGCACCCACGCCGGGGTTCTTCCCGGCCAACACGACGCAGACGGTCGTGACCGGCGGTAAGCCGATCAACGTGAGCTATCAGGCGAAAAGCTTCTATGACGATCACACCCGCAACTACGGCATTGACGAGCGGGCGGAAGTGGCTCTGCTGTCCCGGAACATCAAGCTGACCTCGGTGGCCGGCCAAACCACCGACGCCAACAATTTCATCGGTGGCCACTTGGTTGCGATGGTCACCAGCGCGACATACCCCACCCTCAAACTGGTAGGAGTGGAGATCGAAAAATTCGGGCAAGGGCTTACAGGACGGTACCCGGTTCATCTGCACATGCTGCAACAACTACCCAGCGGGAACGTGCTGGTCCAGGATGTGAGTGTCCACCATAGTTACAACAAGTGTTATGTGCCCCACCAGACTCCCAACGCCAAGTTCTATAACAATGTCTGCGTCCGCACGGTCGGCCAGGGGATGTACCTGGAAGACGGCAGCCATATCACTGGCAACCAGTTCATGCGGAACCATATCGCCGGCACCATGACGGCCCAGACTACCTATTCCTATCCGCCGCAGCCGCCCAGCATCTACTGGGATGGGGATAATTTACAAAGCGCGCAGGCATCCAACAGCAACTGGTACAACGTCAAGAACATCCCGGACACCGCCCAATCCAATGCCAATGCGAATCCTCTGGACTCGACACACCCAGGTGGGTTCTGGATCACCAACCTCGGCAACACCTTCGTCAACAATTCGGTGGCCGGGTGCCAGAGCTTAGGCCGAGGCTATTGGCTCTTGGCCCAGGGCACGGGAAGCACTAACTACCCGGAATTCACAGGCAATCGCGTCCACGGATGTTACAACGGGATCGACAACGATGATGAGACGGGCAACACCCAGCAGCCCTACCCCATGTTGTCAAACTCGTCACAATACGCTCCTGTGCTCGTGCTGACCGACAACACGATCACCCGTTCGCGCAATAAGGCAGCCTGGTTCCGAAACTGGTATGTCACTCTTCACAATCATCGGTTTGCCACGAACCTGCGCGGGTTCTCGCTGCTAGTGGGTGGCGGGCCTGAAGGGACCTTCCCCGGCTTCTGGGGTCTCGTCTAC
The DNA here is from genome assembly GCA_040757595.1 of Nitrospirota bacterium. Taxonomy (NCBI): domain Bacteria; kingdom Pseudomonadati; phylum Nitrospirota; species Nitrospirota bacterium. The sequence goes on from JBFLWP010000015.1 coordinate 53,493, forward strand.
CAAAACGTGATCGCCGGGATGACCAGGAATAACGTGGAGCGGTATCCGGTCTGTAAACTCGGTTCCGCGCCCGCCGCCACCACCTGGCAAACAGAATGTACCGATGTGCAATTATTGGGATCAGGCGCCACGTGGGGCAATTACCCGAGCTCCAATACGAACGTCCAGGGCTACAGTTATTATGATGGCCCGGCCAGGATCGAGCACAACCGCTTCCTCAATTTCCGCTTCGATCCCACAGGCATTCATGCGACCGATCAGGCCGCCCGGTTGCTGACCAAGACCGACATTCAGAACATCGCCACCTACGGAACGCAAGGCCAACTCGAGGGCCTTGTGACCCAGGCTGCAGCGAATGCCGCTCCGTCCTCGAACTACAAAGGCTATGTCGGCGACGTGGCCAACGGGTGGCAAACATCCAACGCGCAAACCGTTCCGCCGACGCAATATATCCGCGACAGCATTTGGGACAATGTGGACTTCAAGCACCAGGTCTATACGGAGGCGGTCAACATGGGCCCCTTCAACGACGGGGACAAGACGACCGTGATCCGCGATCTGGATAGTCAACTGAGCGGCCTGAGGGTCGTGGACGGCGGCGGCCATTCCGATCCCAATGTCGTGCCGATCTCGCTCAACAGCGTGGACTACTTTGCCACAGATTTCACCGTGGACGAGCCCCATTCGCGAGGCCCGAACGATTTCCGCTCAACCTCGCTCATGAGCCCGCACAAGTATGCCACGCTGAACATCGAATCGGTGAACAACCCGCCGTATGGCGGCACGGGAACGTGCCCAGCGAGCAATGCAGGTGCTAATTATATCCCCACGTGCTTTCGCGTGGTGGTTCAGCGGGACATGCCCGCCTACGGCGATACAGTCTTTCCGAGCCTGTTTCTGAATGGTCGCGGCCAATTACCGATCTATGAACCCTTTGTCATGGATCGGATGGGCTACGTGGTTTACGGGGCGCAAGGCACTGAAAACAATCCGCCGTATACTCTCACGGCCCTTCAGAATCAGCTTCTCTTCAGCTATACCGACCCGGGCGTGAAGAAGACGGGGGAGTTTTTCGTCAATCGCGTCGCGGTCTATCAACCGGTGACGACGCCGGCCAACATCAAGGTCTATCGGATTCGCCGTCAGTGGGGAGGGCAACTCTACGGGAACTCGCCGTTGTCGTACCCGCCCAATTTCATTCCGCCGGGGGGCGCCGGCAATACCTGTGATGGCATATTCAGTCAAAACCAAAGCACGAAGGAGACGAAGTGGCAAGATTGTCTCAACCGCGCCAGGAACGTATCGCCGTATGCCGGTGGGATGACTATACCGGCAGCAATGGGTGCAACCCAGGCGGATCAATGGAAGAACTTTGAGGCGCCCTACAAGACCCTGATGGCAATCAAGAACCCGCAGTCGTCCGACATAGCGACCTTCATCGCCAATCAGACTTTCTTCTACGACACCACCAGCGGCCTGCTGTACTTCTACATGATCGAGGATAAACCGGTGCAGAGCCAGTATTCCCCTTTTGGCACCTGCGATGCGGCCAATTACAATACCGGCAACAATTACGTCTCGCAAATACAGAAGATCAAGGCATTTAGCGATCCGAACAGCGTGCAAGCCGCCTTGGATGCTTCCTGCCTGGTCAGCGGCGGTGCACCCCATCACAATGACCTATTTGTGTGCAATGAAAACGGCTGCGCGGCCTATCTGGTCGATTTTTCCACGGCTGTCGTAACGACTCCTACCGTATTACCGTCCACACCGCCGCACCCCATATCCAGGACCGACTACAGCGCCTGGAACCAGTACCACCTCGTCTATGGCACACCAGCACAACAGCCCAACGGAGTGCCGGTCCCGGCCACAGCGCCGACTGACGGCACAGCCTTGCCCGCCTTCAAGGCACCGGTTGATGGAACGGCTCCCCCAACCGGAAACAACATTACCTATAACTTTTTGCCGCTATCGGGCGGACCGAATAATGGCGGTCCGTTCCCGGTCACGGAAAATTTCCGCTATCATTGCGTCATCACGCCGCCTTGGGCGCCGGTAAACGCCAGAGGCACCTATCCCGCCGGAGGGGGCACGAACTATCACCTCGCGCAGTTGGTTTGCCAGTCACCTTAGAGCCCGCTCAAGGAGGATTGCATGCAAGGTTACGAATGGATAAGACCTGCGGCTCTCGCCGGGCTGCTCTGCGCGGCGGCGGGTATTTCGGCGGTCCCCGTCCAGGCCGAGTGGTACGTGGGCGGCACGATCGGCGCGACCATCCCCAACGGCCTGACCGACACAACCGGCACGGGACAGCAAGGCGGCACCTTGACCACCTTCACCCAGCAGACGACGCTCTCCTACGGGGGCAAGGTGGGCTATTTCTTCGAGAGCCACAAGTGGCTGGGCGTGGACATGGACGTCTCCAATTCGACGCCGCACATCAATCCCAAACAGACGGCGGTGACCGGTGGTACAGGCTTGGGTGCGAACGGCGGGCAGAATCTGCGCATGACGGTCTGGTCCACGAATCTGGTGGCCCGCTATCCGGGCGAGAGGTTTCGTCCCTACGTCGGCGGCGGGCTCGGCGTCTTTTTCGCCAATGCCGACGGGGTCTCGTCATCGAACTGGACGCCGGGCGCCAACGCCTTCGGAGGGCTCAACATCCTGCTGATCGAGCACGTGTCCATGTCTCTCGAATACCGGTACCACTATGCGCGCCTCAGCTTCGACAACGTGCTGGGACCGGGACGGGGCTTTGAAGCCAATTACTCCGCGAACACGCTGAACCTCGGGCTCAACTACCACTTCTGAAAATTGTCTCAGTCAGGGGGACGTTATGACGACACCGACGCCGGTCTCTTTCACGCGACACATGACAGCCGCGCTGGTTTCCATCATGGGCCTGCTCCTGTTGCTGCAAGGCTGCGGCAGCAGCGACGAGGTGCAGATCAAGGGGGAGTACTGCCCGCTCCCGCCCAGCGTGGCGGATGAGGACCGGAATAACATCAAGAAATTCAGCGCGGACGTCAGCGGGATTATCAAGTCGGTGGCCGGCATCAACGCCGCCGGGGACATTCAGGGCGCGCTGGAGAAGTATTATCCGGCCGCGCACGACGTGAACCGGGTCTACGCATTGAGCTACGCCGCCTGCGTAGCCTGCCGCCTCGACCCCACAGACGTGAAGGGCTGCGCCCAGCGGTTTGACCAGATTATCAACGCGAACAATGCCAAGCGCGAGGAAAGCGCGCGGACGGCGGACGCCTACCGCAAGCAGGTGCTCGACCCGATTCAAGGCACGCCAGGGACGAAGTAGTCCGTCCGGAAGAGGGGCTCCGTCTCCGCCACGCCCTCCTGCATCTGGGAATCACGTTGAGATGTGCTCGGCCGGACGTCGCCGTTTCGCACGTCCGAGCCGGGAGCCGCGTCGGCCAGCACGAACCGCTTTCCAACAGTCAGACGGAGTAGTTCACGGTTTCCTGGTTGAGGACTTTTTCGCTCAACCCCGTCACTTCCGTGGTCCGGCCAGGGATGGGAATTCCCGCTCGATTCAGGGTATGATGTTCGCCGTTATGGCCGGGACACAGCGCCCTCATCACCAGCGCATCGCAGACATTCAGAAAGCCCTCCAAGAGACATCGGACCTCGACGGCTGGCTGTTCTACGATTTCCGCGGGAGCGATCCGCTCGCCTACCGGGTGCTCCGGCTCGATCCGGCCAGACACGTGACCCGGCGCTGGTACTACTGGGTGCCGGCGACCGGCGAGCCGGTCAAGCTGATGCACAAGATCGAGCCCCACGTGCTGGAGGAGCTGCCCGGCGAGACCCAATTCTACATGTCCTGGCAGTCGCTCGGCGCCTGCCTGTCGCGCGTCCTCGCCGGCGTCAAGCGGGCGGCGATGCAGTACTCCCCGCAGAACGCGATCCCCTACGTCTCCCGGGTGGACGCGGGCACCGTCGAGCAGGTTCGCGGCTTCGGGGTCGAGGTGGTCACCTCGGCGGACCTCGTCCAGCGGTTCGAAGCGGTCTGGGACGACCAACAGTTGGCCACGCACCGGGTCGCGGCCGAAGCGCTGCGCCGGATCGTGGACGAGGCCTTCCGGCACGTGGGCGCTTCCATCGCGGCGCACCGCTCCCTCACGGAGTACGACCTCCAGCAGTTCATCCTTTCCCGGTTCAAGGAGTACGGGCTGGTGACCGCCACCCCGCCGATCGCGGCGGTCAACGCCCACAGCGCCGACCCCCACTATAGTCCGGCGCCGCAGGGGGCCTCCGTGATCGCCGAGGGGGATCTGGTGCTGATTGACTTGTGGGCCAAGCAGCCGGCGCCGCGGTCGGTCTATGCGGACATCACCTGGACCGGCTACGTGGGCCGCACGGTTCCGCCCAGGCAGAGCGAGATCTTCGCAATCGTGCGCCGGGCCCGCGACGCCGCCCTGGAGTTCGTCAAGGCGAGGGTCGCCGCCGGAGACTTCCCCTGCGGCTGGGAGGTGGACGAGGTCAGCCGGAACGTGATCCGCGACGCCGGCTACGGCGTGAAGTTCTTCCATCGGACCGGCCATTCGATCGGCGAGGAAGTGCACGGCAACGGCGCGAACATCGACAATCTGGAGACGCGCGACGGCCGGCGCCTCCTGCCCCGCACCTGCTTCTCGATCGAGCCCGGAATCTACCTGGAAGGCCAGTTCGGCATCCGCAGCGAGCTGGACGTCTACCTGTCGGACCGGGAGGCGGTCGTCTACGGGCTCCCGCTGCAGACCGAAATCGTCGCCATGCTGGCGTAGGCCCGAGGCTAGAGGTCCGCGGCGAGAGGTTATAGCTCTCCCTTCATAACCTAGAGCCTCTCGCCCCTTGCCCTTGACCCGCTCCGCTTGACACCATTCCGCTCCACCGGCTAGAGTTTGCCTGGGCGCAATGGCCGCGCCAAAGGACGTACGCCCATGTTCGGCACACTCGGATTCTCAGAGCTCATCATCATCCTAGCCATCGTCCTGATCATCTTCGGCGCCGGGCGGCTGCCGCAGATCGGCGAGGGGCTCGGCAAGGCCCTCAAGAGCTTCAAGAAAGAGGTGCACGAGGCGCCGCCTCCCGTGGACCCCGGCGCCGCCCAGCCCCAACCGGCACCGATCGAAGAGGCCCAGGTGGTACAGACGCCCGCTGCCTCCTCGGCGACTGGCTCGCCCGCTCCGGCAGCGGCCCAGCCGGCCGCCGCCAAGCCGTACGTGCCCGGTCCGGAGCTGACGCCGGGGACGACCGCGGCATTGATGGCCCAAGCCGCGCCCCAGCCCTACCAGCCCCCGAAGCCGAAGGTCGCTCCGCAGCCGGCCGCAAGGCCGGCGGCTCCCGCCGCGTCGGCGGGTGGGGGACGCGCTGAAGGGGAGACACGGGGACAGGGTGTGGCTCCGCCTCCACCGACGATGGAACAGCGGACGACGCAGCCCCCGCCGGTGCAGCGGGCTCAGTATCCTCCCCTGCCTCCGACCGCCCAGGCCAAGCCTCAGCAGAAGCGGCCGTCGGCTGTCGTGAACAGGGATGCCGTGGCCCGGGTCATGGCCCAGCAGGCCGCGCTCAAACAGAAAGCGGCGCAACCGGCGGGGGCCAAGTCGGCTCAGGGTAGCGGGTTGTCTTCGCAGGACATGCAGAGCCTCGGCGAAGGGCTCGGCGATGCGCTGCGCACGTTCCGCCAGGCCGTCTCGGACGTGCGGGGCACGATTGATCCCGAGATGCGGACGATTCAGGCCGAGATGGATGCGGCGCAGAAAGAGATTGAGCAGTCAATCGAGGCCGCCAAGCAGATGCCCGACGTGCAGGAAGAGCCCCCCAAGCAGTCGTAATTCGTCATCCGTCAATCGTCAATTGGTTAGAGTTTTCCCCGCACGAATGACGGACGACGAATGACGAGCAACGACTCGCCGTGCCGCGCTGCATGACCCCCAGTGCCATTCTCGCCGGTCTCCTCTGCTCCCTGTTTGCTGGCTGCGAGGTGCAGTCGCCCCCGCCCGATTCCGGATCGGTGGTGCCGCGGCTCGTGGGGTTGTTGAAGGACCGCGAGCCGGAAGTGCGGCGCATGGCCGCCCTCTCTCTGGGCAAGGTTGCCGAGCCGGAGGCCGCGCCCGCCCTCGTGGGAGGGCTGGGAGACCCCGATCCCCTCGTGCGTCAGCACAGTGCCTGGGCGCTGGGCCACCTGGGTGACGCGGTGCTCGATCAGGCTGGCCCGGCGCTGATCCGCAGCCTGCACGATCCGATCCCCGCTGTGAAGGAGGAGGCGGCGCGGGCCATCGGCCGGATCGGCGCGACGCGGGACATGGTCGAATTGTTGATGGACGAGATGGACGGGCCGGACGCGGCGACGCGACGCGCCGCAGTGCAGGCCCTGACCTGGCTGGAAGCCCCCGCCGCGGTGCCGGCCCTCTTCACGGCACTGGGGGATGAAGACGCGTTGGTCCGTCAGGGGGCGGTGGCGGCGCTGGGAGAGCTGGCCGAGCCGGACGCCATCCCGGCCTTGCGAAATCGCTTGCTCCGGGACGAAGCCCCCGGCGTCCGCGCGGAGGCGGCCTTTCGCCTCGGCAAGATCGGCGACGAGTCCATCCTGCCCCTCCTCCGGTACATCTCCACGAAGGACGAGGACCCTGGCGTCCGCCGCTGGGCGGCCTGGGCGGTGACGGCGCTTACGCAAGGATGAAGTAGGAAGGATGAATGCAGAACGATGAACGAGGAACGATCGAGCCCCCCATTCATCGTTCAGCATTGATCGTTCATCGTTGTCGAGGGGACGCGTCCATGGCGCAGCGGAAGCCGAGGGTGTTGAGTTGGGTGTCCGGATCGTCCCGGTTCCGCAGCGCGGCTTGCGCCAGAAAGCCTTCGTAGTTCCAGCCCCCGCCGCGATAGACCTTCTCTTCCCCCTTCTCCGGGCCGGTGGGATTCTTGCGAGGGCTCCGGGCATAGTAGTCCTTGTCGTACCAGTCCGCCACCCATTCCCAGACGTTCCCCGCCAGGTCGTAGACTCCGTAGGGGCTTCGGCCGGATGCGAAGCTGCCGACCGGGGCCAGGGTCTCGTAGCCGATCCAGCGCGCCTTCCCGAACAGCCCGTACTGGTCCGTCGGCGGCTCGTTCCCCCACGGATAGAGGCGTCCGTCCGTGCCCCGCGCGGCCTTCTCCCACTCGGCCTCCGTCGGCAACCGCTTGCCGACCCACCGGCAGTAGGCGTCGGCGCTGAGCCAGCTCACGCCGACGATGGGCCGATGTTTGTCCCGGGCGAGGTTGATCTCGTCGAAATGGCGCGGCGGCTGCCGGCCGGTCGATTCGAGGAACGTGATGTATCGTCCCACCGTGACCTCGTGCCGATCGAGGTGGAACGAATCCAGGTAGACCCGGTGGACGGGGGCGGCGCCGGCCAGCTCCGCACTGCCCATCGTGAACTCGCCGGCCGGGATCAGGACCATCGGCGCCCCGTCCTTGCCGGCAGGCTCGCGGGGGGCGGCGACGGGAGCCAGCAGGAGCACGGTGAGCAGGCAGCCGACCCAGACGGCGGCGCGTGTCACCGTTTGCCCTCGTCGGTGCGTTGGAGGGAGGCGACCAGCGCCTGCACCCGCTCGCGGACGCCTGCCGCGATCTGCGTGAAGCGCACGCCCATGCCGGGAAAGAAGGTGTAGTGGTCCGACTTTGGGCAGACCCAGGCCACCGCGCCCTTTGCGGACAGCCATTCGGTGGGACGATCGGGCAGAGCGAACTCCAACGCCAGCTCCGTGCCGACCGGCAGCGGGGAGGTGCTCTCGATGAAGAGCCCGCCGCCCCCGATGCCCGAGGCGCGGGTTTCGGCCTCCACGCCGGCGGCGGTTCGGTAACGGACGCGGATGACGAGGGAGACGCGGGGATGGGCACGCGCCTCGGTCCGCGGAGGCGGGTAGGTTTCCTGGATCAGCTCGATGACGGCGGCCCAGGTCACCGTGCCCAGATTTTCTCCGGAGGGCCCGATCAACGAGATCGTTTCCTTGGCGACGTCCACCTCCAGCGACTTGCCCTGGTGGGCCTCGCTCACGGCCACCGGCCAGCGTTTGCGCGGGCCGTTCGCGTTCTTCTGTTTCATGGCCGCCCAGTATAGCGCAGACCGCGCCGTTGGCGAAGCGGCGGCGCGGTTTTGAACGACTTGGGCTCCAACGAAAAGGGGCGCCCGGCTGGGCGCCCCTTGACCACGCTCGTCGCCCGTACTCGGTCGTCGCTACGCGCTCTTCATCTCCTTGTCCTGCTCGAAGAGGCGGATCGGCTGGCTCTTCCCGAGGATGACCTCCTCGGTGATCACGACCTCCTTGATCAGTTTCTGGGAAGGCACGTCATACATCAGCTCGAGCATCACTTCCTCGAGGATCGCCCGGAGGCCGCGGGCCCCGGTCCGCTGGGTGTAGGCCTTGCGCGCGATCGCCCCCAGGGCCCCCTCGGTGAACTTGAGCTTGACCTTCTCGAAGGACAGCAGCTTCTCGTACTGCTTGGTCAGGGCGTTGCGCGGCTCGGTCAGGATGCGGATGAGCGCCTTCTCGTCCAGGTCCTCGAGCGTCGCCACGACCGGCAGCCGCCCGACGAACTCGGGGATCAGCCCGTACTTCAAAAGGTCCTCCGGCTGGACTTGGGCCAGCATCTCGCCCAGACGGCTCTCGTGTTTCCCGCGCACCTCGGCGCCGAAGCCCATCGTTTTTTTGTTGAGCCGCTGTTCGATGATCGTTTCGAGCCCCACGAAGGCGCCGCCGCAGATGAAGAGGATGTTGCTCGTGTCCACCTGGATGAATTCCTGGTGGGGATGCTTCCGGCCGCCCTGCGGAGGGACGTTCGCCACGGTGCCCTCGATCAGCTTGAGAAGGGCCTGCTGCACGCCCTCGCCCGACACGTCGCGCGTGATCGAAGGGCTGTCGCTCTTGCGGCTGATCTTGTCGATCTCGTCGATGTAGACGATGCCGCGCTCCGCCCGCTCCACGTCGTAGTCGGCGGCCTGCAGCAGCTTGAGGATGATGTTCTCGACGTCCTCGCCCACGTAGCCGGCCTCGGTCAGCGTGGTCGCGTCGGCCAGCGTGAAAGGCACGTCCAGGTAGCGGGCCAGCGTCTGGGCCAGCAGGGTCTTCCCCGTGCCGGTCGGCCCGACCATGAGGATGTTGCCCTTCTGAAGCTCGACGTCGTCCACCTCGTTGGCCGAGATGCGCTTGTAATGGTTGTGGACGGCGACCGAGAGGATCTTCTTCGCCCGATCCTGGCCGATGACGTACTGGTCCAGATGGTGCTTGATCTCGGCGGGCTTGCGGAGCTTGGACGAAATCTCCTCCTTGGCTTCCTCCCAGTCCTCCGCGATGATGTCGTTGCAGAGGTTGACGCACTCGTCGCAGATGTAGACCGTGGGTCCGGCGATCAGCTTGCGGACCTCGTCCCGGCTCTTGCCGCAGAAGGAGCACCGCAGGTGGCGATCCGTCTTCTCCTGTTTAGGCATGCCGCCTCCCCTCGCCCGGTTGGCCGCTACTTGTCTTTGGAGCCGTCCCGATCCGATTCCTTGCCCGCGTCCTTCAACAGTTCCTTGGCCACCTTGGGCGCGCGCGTGATCACTTCGTCAATGAGCCCGTACCGCTTGGCCTCGTCGCCGGACATGAAATAGTCCCGTTCCGTGTCCTGGGCGATCTTGTCGAGCGGCTGGCCCGTGTGCTTGGCCAAGATATCGTTCAGCCGCTCGCGAATCTTGAGGATCTCGCGGGCGTGGATGTCGATCTCGGTGGCCTGCCCCTGGAACCCGCCCATGGGCTGGTGGATCATGATGCGGGCGTTGGGCAGCGCGAAGCGCTTCCCCTTGGTGCCGGCCGCCAGCAGCAGCGCGCCCATGCTGGACGCCTGCCCCAGGCAGATCGTGTTGATCGGCGGCTTGACGTACTGCATGGTGTCGTAGATGCCCAGGCCGGCCGTCACGCTGCCGCCGGGGGAATTGATGTAGAGGTTGATGTCCTTCTCCGGGTCCTCGGCCTCCAGGAACAGCAACTGGGCGATGATGAGGTTGGCGAACACGTCGTCGACCGGTGCGCCGAGGAAGATGATCCGGTCCTTGAGCAGGCGCGAATAGATGTCGTAGGCGCGCTCGCCGCGGTTGGTCTGTTCAATGACGATGGGCACTAACATAATCCCGACCTGTCCTTTCTTCTCGGTTCAGGAAACCGGCACAATCTTACCACATTTTTCGTTTTTCGCCGCACGCCGCGCGATCACGTCGCCGAGACCGAGCTACCCCTGGATGACGGCGTGACGGTAGACGAAGTCCAGGGTCTTGTCGGCCAGAATCCGGCCGCGGAGCTCGTCCAGGGAGTCCTCGCCGCCCGCCTGGATCAGTCGCTGAAGCTCTTCCACGGACAGCCGGAGGTCCTTCGCCAGCCGCTGGAGCTCGGCCGCCACGTCTTCCTGGTTGACCGTCAGCCCTTCCTTTTCTGCGATCGCCTCCAGGATCAGGCCGACCTTCACGCGGCGGGTTGCCTCGGGGCGCAGCTCCTCCTGCAGCTTCTTGATCTCATCCTGCCTGACGGCCGGCTCCTCTCCCGCTCCCGCTTTCCCCCGCTGCCGGGACCGCGCCTGGACCTGCTGCCGGACCATCGCCGCCAATTCCCGCTCGACCAGCGTCTCGGGGATGTCAAAGTGATGGGTCTCGACGAGCCGCTTCAGGATGGCGTCCTTGTGAGTCTCCTCGACGTCCTTCTTGAGCGCCGCTTCCATCTCGGCGCGGAGCTTGTCTTTCAGCTCCGCCAGGGAGCCATAGGGGCCGCAGTCCTTGGCAAACTCGTCGTCCAGCGGCGGCAGCGCCTTCTGCTTGACCGACGCCACCTTGACCCGGAAGACCACCGTCTTGCCGGCCAGCCGGTGGTCCGGGTGCGCCGCGGGATAGGGCTGCGGAATCTCGACGAACTCGCCTTCCTTCTTGCCCACCAGGGCCTGGTCCACCTCGAGGCCGAGGACCGGCGTCTTGGCCCCGATCTTCACGAGTTGTCCCTCCTGCTTGGCGCCTTCCACCGGGGCCAAGTCCAGGAACCCCTCCACGTTGACGGAGGCGTAGTCGCCCTCCTTGAGCGCCGTACCCGCGGGGGCGGCTTGCAGTTTCGCCTGCTGCTCCCGCAGGGCCTCCAGCGTCTGGCTCACCTGCTCGTCGGTGATCGTGCGCTTATCTGGCTTGAGTGAGATCGGGTTGGGCGGCTTGTAATCCCGCAGATCGATCTTGGGCTTGATCTCGACGGTGGCGGTGAAGGTGAAGGGGGCGTTCTTCCGGATCTTCACCCGCTCCATGGGCGGCACTTCCACCAGCACCGGCACGATCCCCGCCTGCCTGATGGCGCGGTCATAATAGTCCGGGATCAACCGACGGACGAGGTCCTCCTCCACGGCCTTGGCGTACCGTTTTTCCAGGAGGGCCAGCGGGGCCTTCCCGGGCCGGAAGCCGGGGATGTGCACCTGTTTGTTGAGCTCGGCGTAGGCCTGCGCGAACTGCCGGTTGACTTCCTCTTCGGGCACCTCGATCTTGAGGGCCCGCTTGACTGGTCCAAGTTCCGTGACTTCGAGCTTCATGCGGTGCGGCAACCTTGGGTTGGGTGGGGAGACGTTTCAGCGCGAACCAACACGAGGGTGGTGCGAGAGGGGGGACTTGAACCCCCACGGTTTCCCACGAGATCCTAAGTCTCGCGCGTCTGCCAGTTCCGCCACTCTCGCACTCTGTCGGTGAGCGTCAGCCACGCACGTCAGGATCACAGCAAGTCCCCTGCACGTCCGTATCCTTGTACAGGCCGCCACGCCCTACTGTCAACAGGGAGCGGGCGTTGCTGCGGGGGCCGGCCGGCGGCCCGGCGCGCGTCGCGCTCCGCTCTGGCGCAGGGTTCGGGAGGGGGGGTATACTGTGACTGATACGCGGGGGCAGCTCCGGAGCATACCGTTGAGGGCCGGCACCGCGGAGTCGATCCTGCTACCGCTCCGACGACCGAGTCCCGCGCGCCGCCGGCGCTCCCCCCGCCCTGTAGAGCCTCTGGGCGATGCTATGCGGTCATTCCCATTCCTCGCACGCCTCGGACGAATTGCTCAGACGGAGGGGAGGTGCGTCATGATACGTCTTGTGCTCGTTATCGCCATCTTTATCGCAGCCCAGCTCACCGGGTCGGAGGGGTGGGCGTATCGGGACTATTTTACGCCGGAGCAGAAGGCGCAGTTGGCCAAGGTGCAGATGGTCCGCTTGGAAGTAATCGCCCTGACGGACAAGGGCAAGGCGGACCCGGGCCCCATCGCCGAGGTGGTCACGCGCCGACTCCAGGAGTTGGGCTACGAGGTCGTCACGGACTCGACCAAGCCCTCCGACGTGGAGTTCAAGGTCAAGTGCGAGCAGCGGAAGACCTGGGAAGGGACGACCCCGCAGGGGGGCGACGCGGACCTGCCCGATTCCCCCTCGCGGGTGTGGAAGGGGCCGGCCTGCCAGCTCAACTACCTGCTCGGGGGGACCAGGGTGAAGTGGCAGAAGGAGGTCCGTACCGACTTTGAAGACGCAGTGCAGGCGGCGCAGAAGGCCAACGCGGCCGACCCGGGGGACTATGCGCTCGGGGACCTCAAGAAGCGGCTCGGCCAGTATGACTTCCCCGTGCTCCTGGCCGCCGAATGGGGCCATCACGAGCGACTCGTCAAGCTGCTCGATGATCCCGGCACCAACGAGCTCCGCAAGCTGAAGATCATCTCGCTGCTGGGGGAGATGCTCGCGGACGAGGCGCTGCCCAAGCTCAGGGAGGCGCTCAAGGACAAGGGGCTCGCCAAGCAGGCGGCGGTGGCGCTGGGCAACGTCGGCAAGGAGAGCATCCCGATCCTCATCGACATGCTCAAAAACTCCAAGGATCCCGAGTTGCAGGCCGCGGCGGCCAAGGGACTGGGACAGGTGGGCAACATCAACCCGGACCCCCGCATCATCCCGACGCTGTTGGAGATGCTGGATCCGCCCAGCGGCATTGACATCCGGGTCCAGATCGAAGTCGCCTGGGCTCTGGGGCGGCTGCCCGACAAGAAGGCCGAAGCGCCCTTGAAGGCGCTGGATCGAAAGCTCCAGAAGCTGCGCGATCCGGACGATCTGATGTTGAAGAAGCTGAAGGAAGCGGTCTTCTGGTCGATCAAGCAGATCGACACCTACGACATGTTCAGTTGAGTGGACCCTTCCGCATTTCCTGCTCCAGCCGGCGTGATCTATCGCTTGGCTCGCGTCCGCCGGTAATGCGCGGCGACCTTCATCCGGTTGCCGCAGAGGCCCATGCTGCACCACTGGCGGGCGTGGTTCTTGGTCGTGTCGTAGAAGTAGAGGATGCAGGCGGCGTTGCGGCACTTCTTGACCAACGCCAGGTCCGCGGAGCAGAGCAGGTCGGCCGCGGCTTCGGCGAGCGGGGCGAGCAGCCGGGTCGCCCCGTCGGTCTCCGACTGGAACCGCCGCTCGAATCGTCCGGCCACGCGGACGAGCTGCGGGTAGCCGGGATGCCGGCGGAGCATCCGGTTGATGGCCTCGACCGTCGAACCGGAGACCGGCTTCCTCGCCACGATCCGCTCCGCCATCTCCCGTAAGGTCGTCCGGAACTCCTTCGCCTCGCCGAGCAGCCGCTCTCCACCTTCAGGATCGAGCCGTCCCACCGTCTCATTGCTCTCGGCCTGGCTCAGGATCTTCGCCCGGACCAGCCAGGCGATTAGGTCTGTCCACTCCTCAAGAAGGTTCGTCCGTTGCCCTCGGACAATCATCTCTGTGTTGATGAAATCTAGACACAGATGATTGCCCACGAACAGGAACGGCGGCTTGGCCTGGCGTGCGCGCATCGTTCAGAGGCCCCTGCTGGTCCTCGTACGGGCAACCGGCAACATGACCGTTGACAGGTTAGCCGACTCACGGTATAACTGTCAAAATTACATTTTGATAGTTATATCGTGCGATCCTGTTCGCGGTTTCGGAGACCGGCTCCGGCACGACTCCGGGCCGGTTTGACACCCAGGAAGGAGGGTCCACCCATGACGGAGATCTCTCGCCGACGTTTTCTGCGACTTACGGCCCTGACCGGCGGCGCGCTGGCCTTGGGCCACGCGGCGGACCGGATGCTCGGACGCGCCCCCTTTGCCGGGCTCGCCCTCGCCGCCGAACCGGCAAAGGGGGGTGCGCCGATCAAGGTCGGCATCCTTGACCCCCTGTCGAGCCCCTACAAGACCTCCTCGATCCACGACGTGCACGGGGCCACGGTCGCGCTGGACTTCTACAACAAGCGGGGCGGCGTGCTCGGCCGCCAGGTGACGCTCATCGAGAAGGACGACGCGTCGAACGTCCAGATCGCCGTCAAGGCGGCGACCGACTTGATCAAGGACCAGAAGGTGGACTTTCTCATGGGCACCTTCAACGGGGACGTGGCCCTCGCGGTGGCCGAGCTGGCCAAGAAGGAAAACAAGCTCTTCATGGTCACCGGCGCCCACGTCATGGACCTCACCGGCGCCCGCTGCAACTCCCACACCTTCGTGTTCATGCCGAACGCCCGCATGCTCGCCGCGGCGGTCGCGCCCCACATCCTGAAGGCCTACGGGAACCGCTGGTACACGATCACAGCCGACACGGTGGACGGCCGGGCCTCGCTCCAGGCCATGACCGAGGCGCTCCGGGCGCGGGGCGGCGAGCCGGCGGGCGGGAGCACGACGCCGTTCGGCACGACCGACTTCACCGCCGTCATGACCGAGGCGAAGGCGGCCAAGCCGAACGTGGTCGTCCTGAACCTGTACGGCTGGGACCTCGTGCACGCGCTGAAGGCCTACACGAAGCTGGAGCTGGCCAAGGAGAAGATCGGCGTGGGCGGGATGATCGGGGGCGAGCAGATCGGCCGGCCGCTGGGCTACGCCAACAACGCAGGGGTCTGGGGCCTGATCTGGGACCCCAAGGTCAATACCGAGAGCTCGCGGCGGTTCATCCAGGGCGTGATCGACAAGTACAACCACACGCCGACTTCCCGCTGCTACCTCGGCTATGCGGCCATGACCCAGATCCTGGAGGCGGTGCGCCGGGCCGGCACGACCGACACCCAGGCCGTGATCAAGGAACTGGAGGGGCACGACTTCGACGGGCTCAAGGAGGGCCGGTCCTACTTCCGCGCCTGGGACCATCAGCACGTGCAGGATGTGCTGGTCGGCGAGGCCTATGGCAAGGAGCTGGGCCTCGGCCACTACAAGATCCTCGCGACCGTGCCCGGCGACCAAGTGGCGGGCGAGCGGGCCCAGAACGCCTGCAAGCTCTGATCAGGCGGGTGGGGGCGCCGATGGCCCTCCGCAGGACCGCGCGCGGCAGTCCTCGACGACCTGCGGAGGGATCATCTTCAGTGCCAGCGCAAGGAGACCCGGCACAATCACCACATCATCAAGATGGCCGATGATCGGGATGAAGTCGGGGATGAGATCGAACGGCAGGGCTGCATACCCGATCGCGCCCGCGAGCAGCCACCTGGCCAACCGAGGGGTCCGGGGATCGCGCAGCACAAGCTGATACACGGCCGCTTCGCGCTTGATCTCGCGGCCCGATTGCCCTAGCCGGTTCAGCACAGTCCCGGTCCCTTGCGACGCCCGCCTCTCAGCGTTGTGCAACCACGCAGATCGCCTCGCCCGCCATCCTGACCCGTCCGTCCGCGCCGGCGTGCTGCCGGGCCGCCTCTGTGATCGCGCGCCAGACCGCAGCCTGCCGCTCCGGCGGCTCCTTGGCGACCAGCGCGAGGATCGGCGCCGCGATGTCCTGCTGAAAGCGGGTGTAGTCCTCCGCCGAAGGCCACTCGAAGGTCAGGACCAGCGGCTCGCTCCGGACCTCGCGGAAGCCGGCCTGCGCGAACGCCCGTTCCAGGACGCCCACGTCCGCCAGGCTGAAGGGACCGGGCACGTCCGGCGGGGGCGGCGGGAGCTGCAACTGCTGCCGGACCGTCCCCATGGCCAGACTGATGAAGGGCACTTTCGGCGGCGGCCCCCAGACCGCCGCGGCCAGCCGCCCGCCCGGCTTCAGCAGCCGGTGCATCCGCGTCAGGGCTCCGGACAGATTCGGCAGGAACATCAGCCCCCAGCGGGAGAGGATCGCGTCGAAACTCTGCTGCACAAAGTCCAGCGTTTCGGCGTCCGCCTCCCGGAACTCGACGTTGGCGAGCCCCAGCTCGGCGGCCCGCTCCCGCCCGATGGCCAGCATCTGCGGTGCCTGGTCGGTGGCGATGACCTGGCCGGTCGGGCCGACCTTTCGCGCCGCCGTGACGGCCGGCTCCCCGATGCCGGTAGCCACGTCCAGCACCTGGTGGCCGGGCTTGAGCGCGGCCAGCTCCACCAACCGGTCGCTCGCCGGCCTCGCGCTCTGCTCCATCGTCTTCCACCACTTCTTCCAGCCGGCCGCGACGTTGCTCCAGTCCTGCTTCTGCGCGGCTTTGTATTGGACAGGATCGAAGGGTTTGATGGACATTGCATGCTCCTCCACGTCTGACTTTTCCTTGGAGCAGACTATACCACGTACGCAGCGTCAAGCGGGGACTTGGGCAACTTCCTCGTCTTGCCGCTCCCTACCCCGCGTGCTAAGATGCCTGCTCTTTCGACGGGCATGGGCGCGGAGAGGTGCGAGAGTGGACGAATCGGCGTGCCTGGAGAGCACGTGTCCTGGCAACGGGACCGTGGGTTCGAATCCCACCCTCTCCGCCATAACTTGGCGCGATAGAAACTGTCAGCTTGTTTGCCGAAGGGCAGTGGCGCGCCAGCATTACCAACAGGCAGTGATTTTCATGGCCCATGAAGCGGTGTCGCTCCGCGACGAGCGTTAGTAGTTGAACGACGAGGCCACGCGAGAGGGTGGGATTCGAACGGGGGGATCGCGGGGGGTGTGCCCACCGCGTGGGGAGATACGAGGGGGCTGGCCCCCTCAGTAGGAGCGCGAGCTGAAACTGCAAGCGCGACTTCGAATGCCCACCCTCTCCGCCATGAAGACGTGACGGGTGATGGGTGACGCGTGACAGGTAAGAGATTTAGGGGGAGTTCTAGTTTGCATCGCTCTAACTTGTCACCCGTCACCGATCACTCGTCACAGTATTGAAAGGGGCTGGGCCCTGTGCGACAGAATCCTGTGAACCCCGCCAGGTCCGGAAGGAAGCAACGGTAAGCAGGCCAGTCTGGGTGCCGCAGGATCACCTGGCCCCACTATTTCAAGGCACGTGATGGGTGATCGGTGAAGGGTAACGAGCAAGGCATGTTTGGCGAAGCATCCTAAGGACTCTTCATAGTTCTTACCCGTCACGCGCACTCATCACCCATCACGGTCTTTATGGAGTATCAGGTCTCTGCGAGAAAGTACCGGCCGGGCACGTTCGAGTCCGTGATCGGCCAGCCGCACGTCGTGCAGACCCTGGTCAACGCGATCACGACCAAGCGGATCGCACACGCCTTCCTCTTCTCCGGCACGCGCGGCGTGGGCAAGACCACGGTCGCGCGCATCCTGGCCAAGGCGCTCAACTGCGAGCGGGGCCCCACGGCCGCCCCCTGCGACGTCTGTCCCAACTGCCAGGAGATCGCGCAAGGCACCTCGGTGGACGTGATCGAGATCGACGGCGCCTCCAACACCGGCGTGGACGACGTGCGGGAGATCCGCGAGAACGTCAAGTTTACGCCGTTCCGCGGCCAGTACCGCGTCTACATCATCGACGAAGTCCACATGCTGTCCAACTCGGCCTTCAACGCCTTGTTGAAGACGCTGGAGGAGCCGCCCGCCCACGTCGTCTTCATCTTCGCGACCACCGAGATTCACAAGATTCCCGCGACCATCCTCTCGCGCTGCCAGCACTACAACTTCCGCCGCATCCCCCGGACCGAGATCATCCAGCGGCTGCGGCACGTGGCTGCGGAGGAAGGGCTCCAGGTCGAGGACCGCAGCCTCGCGGCGATCGCCCGGTCCAGCGAGGGCAGCATGCGGGACGCCCTCAGCCTGCTGGACCAGGCGGTGGCCTTCGGCGGGAAGGCGATCCGGCACGGCGACCTGGAGGTTCTGCTGGGGGCGGTGCCGCAGGAGCACGTGCGCGCCATGATCGCGGCCATCGTCGCCCAGGACAGTCCGGCGGCCGTGCGCGTGGTGGCGGAGCTGCTGGACCAGGGCCACGACCTCCGGGCCTATTGCGCGGACCTGGTCGAGCACGTCCGCAACCTGCTGGTGGCGGCCGTGGTGCCGGCCGGTGAGCAGGCCCAGGGGCTGCAAGGTTTGATTGACCTCCCGCCGGAGGAGATCCGGCAGATCGCCGCCGACGCTGGTTCATTCTCGCCGGAGCAGCTTCAGGAGCTGTTCCGGCTCTTTTCCCAGGCCGAGGACTCGCTCCGGTTGAGTTCGCAGCCGCGCTTCGTGCTGGAAGTCGCCGCCGTGCGGGCGACGCGGCTGCTGCGTCACGCCGGAACGGCCCCCTCCGCCTCGGCGATAACCGGGCCGGCCCGGCCTGCCGCATCTTCTCCCGCTGCCACTCCGCAGAAGCCGGGCGGGCCACCGGCAGCCCGGCAAGCTGCGCCAGCCTCGGCGCCGATGCAGGGCCAGCCTCAAGAGAAGGCCCGGGAGGTGCCGTTCGGGGCCAAGCCCGCCGGGACGACGAACCCTCCCGCTTCCAAGACGGAGTTTGTGGCGGGGACGAAACCGGCGCCCCATCCTGCCGCTGCGCCAAACCCCGCGCCAGCCCGGGCAGGGCTTGGAGAGGCGCCTCCCGCGGTGACTCGTCCGCCGGCCGCCGGGCCGCCCAAGGATTCCAAGCCGATCGTCAAAGCGCCAAGCCAAGCCGCGGTTCAGAAAGCGGAGCCGCCCGTCTCCCTCCAGTGGGAGCAGGTCGTGGAGCGGATGGAGCACCAGCATCCCAGCCTGGCTCCGTTCATGGCGCAGGGCACCTTCTTGCCCGTGCAGGGTTCGCAGGTCACCATCGGCTATCCCAGGACCGCCTCGGTGGCCTTCGCGCGGATGCAACGGGAGGATTCGCTCCGGACGGTGGCCGCGATCTGCTCGGAGCTGGCGGGCCGGCCCGTCCAGATCCGCGTCGTGGAGCTGACGGACGGACAGGCGGCCGGTCCCAGCCTGGCCCAGGCCCGCGCGGCGCGGGAGCGGGACCAGAAGCAGGCGTTGCTGGAGCGGACGAAATCCCATCCCCTCGTCAGGCAGGCGCTGAGCACGTTCGGCGGGGAGCTGGCCGACGTGCGGCACGTATCCTCACGCAAGGAGTCAACGGAATGACCAGAAACCCGTTCGGCAATTTCGGCAACATCATGAAGCAGGCTCAGGCGCTGCAGGAGCAGATGGCCAAGATCCAGGAGCAGGCCGCCGCCAAGCGGGTGGACGGCACGGCCGGGGGCGGCATGGTCACGGTCACGGCCAACGGCGCGCTGGAGATCGTCGCGGTCAAGATCGATCCCGAGGTGGTCAAGTCCGGGGATGCCGACATGCTCCAGGACCTGGTCGCGGCCGCCGCCAACGACGCCCTGCGCAAGGCGCGCGACATGATGGCGGAGGACATGAAAGCCGTCACGGGCGGGCTGCGCATTCCCGGACTCTTCTAGAAACAATGGTGAACGCTGAATGCAGAACGCTGAGTGACGGAGGTCAAGGCCTCCATTCAGCACTCAGCACTCAGCACTCAGCACGGACTGTGCATGAGTATTGAAAACCGGGGGCTGCTCGCCCAACTGGTTCGTGAGCTCGTACGGCTGCCCGGCATCGGGCAGAAGACCGCCCAGCGGCTGGCCTTTCATCTGTTGAAGGCCGAACGGGAAGAGGCTCTGCGTCTGGCCGAGGCGATCCGCGCCGTGAAGGACGGCCTGGCCTTCTGCCGGCAGTGCCGCAACATCGCTGAGGGAGAGCTCTGCGAGTTCTGCCTCGATCCCAAGCGCGATCAGGCCAGGATTCTGGTGGTCGAGGAGCCGAGCACGCTCTACGCCATCGAGCGGACCGGAGGGTATCGCGGCCTCTACCACGTGCTGCTCGGCGCCCTCTCGCCCCTCGACGGGGTGGGCCCCTCCGACATCAAGGCCCGGGAGCTGCTGGACCGGCTCAAAGGCGGGGAGGTCCAGGAGGTGATCGTCGCGACCAACCCGACGATCGAGGGCGAGGCGACGGCCATTTATTTGACGAAGCAGATCAAGCCGTACGGCGTGCGGGTGTCCCGCATCGCCTACGGCATTCCGGTCGGGATGGACATCGAGTATGCGGACGAGGTGACGCTCATCAAGTCGATCGAGGGCCGGCGGGATTTGTAATCGTCCGGCCTTCCGTTCGTTGACTGGGCCCGCCAGTGGCTGCTATAGTTTCTCTGTAAGCTGCGAGACCGCTTCATCCGGAAAGGCACGCGACCACCGATGCCCAAGAGCGCGGCGAAAGCCATCAAACCCAAGCAACCGTCCAAGCCCGCCGCCAAACGCGCCGTCCGCCAGGCCGCGAACGGAAGCGACGAGTATGCGGACATCCGACGGGACCTCGAGCGGCAACGGGCCGATCTCCTGGAAGAGGCGGGGATGGCCCTGCTGAACCGGTCCGAGCTGGAGCCCTTTCCGGACATGACCGACCAGGCTTCGGCGGAAGTGGACCAGAACTTCTCGCTGCGGCTGAAGGAACGGGAGCAGAAGCTCGTGAAGAAGATTGACGAGGCGCTCGAGCGGATCGCGTCGGGAACCTACGGCATCTGCGAGCGCTGCGGACAGACGATCCCGTACAAGCGGCTCAAGGCCCGTCCCGTGACCACGTTGTGCATCGAGTGCAAGACCCTCCAGGAACAGGAAGAGAAGGTCCGCCAGTAGCAGGCCGCTCAGCGTTTCGAGAGTTCCGCCACCCGCTTCTTGGCCAGCGCAATCCGGTCTCTCTCCTCAGGCACCCCCTCCACCAGCGCCATGTAGGTCTCGTATTCCGAGATCGCGAGCTTGGGATTGACCGTTTCGTAGACCTTGGCCAGGTTGAACCGCGCGATCGGGTAGTTCGGCAGGAGCGTGACGGCCCGTTCGAAGTGGGAGCGCGCTTTCTCCTTGTCGCCCAGCGACCAATACACGTCTCCCAGGTTGTTCAGGACTTCCGGCCGGTTGGGCGTGAGCGTGAGGGACTGTTGCATCGCGTCCCGCGCCTTGTCGAACTGTCCCTGCCCTTTGTGCGCGAGCCCGAGCTTGTGATAGGCCTCGGAAAGCTTCACCTTGTCCGAAAACCCGCTGGCGATCGCCTTCCCATACGCGTCAACCGAGATCGCGTAGTTCCGGTCGCCGCAATAGCCCAACTGGGCGGTCTCGCCCCGGGCGAATTGTTGCCGTGACGGAAAGGGCTCCTTGTCCTCTATCCCTTTGACCTCGGTCCGAGGCGCGCCTTTGGCCTTTTCGCCGCGGCTGACCCGAGCCAGGAACTCCTTCCGGTAGGGCGAGAGCAGGTTGGCGTAGGGGTCGGTCGCGACGGATGCCAGGAGCACGGTAGCGGCGTGGACATCCATGAAGCTTTGCCTACCCCCCGGCATGCCCGGACCGGGCGGCCCGAATCGCCGCGGTCCCGGTCGCCCCCCCTCCTCCGCTCCTTGAACCACGTACTGCGTCGTCGTCGTTTCGTCCCCGGTCATGTACAGCACGCTCAGACCGGAATTTTCCTTCCCAGGGATGGGGACGACAGGCAGGTAAAACTCCACGGTCACCGGAAGCGCCGAGAGGGTTTCCTGGAGGACCGGGTAGGGCCCCAGCTCGCGGCCCCCGGGAAAGGCGAAGAGGACGCCGACCAAAAGCCCATCCTCGTCGAAAAAGAACGACTCCTCGGCGCCGGACTCGCTCCGGTCGGCCGGAACGCGAACCTCCTCCCCGGTTCCCCAGGTTTGCCGCTCGAGGGGTACGCCGGAGCGGGCCCGAAGAAAAGCGGCCTTCCGGTCACAGAGCTTGGCGGATTTCAGCAGAGGAAGGTCGCTCGCGGAGGGAGGCCCTTGGCGGACGACCTCGTCCGAGCAACCGGCAAGCAGGAGGCCGAACGTGAGGGGCGGCAGGAAGAAGCGCAGGATGCAGCGGAACCGAAAATTCATCGGATCGGGGACAACGACGACTTCACAGGGGATCGGCTCACGCAATCGAAGGCTGGCCGCCCTCGCCACCTTCCTGTCCGTTCACGCTCCCGTGGGATGATCAGGTAGTTCCTGCCCGGGCCGGTCCTACTTGGTGCGAAACGCCGTCCGCCGCTGGGAATGGATCATCGCGTCTTCGCCCGTGTAGCCGAACAGGCCGGGCAGCCACGACGTGACGGTGTAGATCGGCCGCACCACGGCATAGTCGGCAGCCACGCCGGCCGGGTACATCCCGAAGGCCAGCAGCCGCAGGGGGTGGTCCTCCAGAGGCGAAGCCGTGGCCGGGCTCGTGTAGACCAGCGCCGTACTGTCCATTGAAGAGTACATGGTCGTCTGCTGCGGGATGTACCCCTGCTGCGTACTGCTGCAGCCGGTGAGCAGCAGGCCGACCGCCAGAGCGAACCCGGTGACCGTGACGTTTCTCATGGGACCCTCTCTTTCTTGGAGGCGCATTCTGCAAACGCAGTCTAGCCTACAATCCCCATCCTGTCCAGCGATCCGGCGGTTTTCGCCTGAGAGGGGGGAAGGCCGTATGAAAAAATCACTGGAGGGGTTTTATCCGCCGGCGTCCATCGCGATGAAACGATAAAGAGCCGCGGTTCAAGCGAAGCTTGGTATGGTGGGCGATACTGGTATCGAACCAGTGACCTCTTCCGTGTGAGGGAAGCGCTCTCCCACTGAGCTAATCGCCCACAGGGGGGCGAGTCTAACATTAGCGGTCCGGGGCCGTCAACGCGCCGTTGGCATGATCCCCTTGCCTTGACATCGTTCGAGGGCGGCTCGTATGATGCGATTTTTAATGGAGTAACCGGCGGATGCGCGAAGACGTGGCGGTGATCGGGGGCGGGCTGGCCGGCTCGGAAGCCGCCTGGCAGGCGGCCTCGCGGGGCGCCAGGGTCACGCTCTACGAGATGCGGCCCAAGGAGTCCACCCAGGCCCACAAGACGGGACTCCTGGCCGAGCTGGTCTGCTCCAACTCCCTGGGCTCCGCCGACATCCTGAACGCGCCCGGCATCCTCAAGGAAGAGTTGCGCCGGCTGAACTCGCTGGTGATCCGGGTGGCCGACGAGGTTCGAGTACCGGCCGGCTCGGCGCTGGCCGTGGACCGGGAGCAGTTTGCGCAGCGGATCACCCGGACCCTGGAAGGCCATCCCAACGTCCGGATCATCCGCGAGGAGATCAAGGAGATTCCCACCGACTGCGTCTGCATCGTCGCGACGGGCCCGCTGACCTCGGATGCGCTGGCCGCCTCGATCCAGGCCCTGACGCACAGCAAGCACCTCTACTTTTTCGACGCAATCTCGCCGATCGTCGACGCGGACTCGATCAACATGGACCTGGTCTTCCGTGCCTCCCGCTACGACAAGGGCGGCGCCGATTATCTGAACTGCCCGATGGACGAGGCGACCTACGGCGCCTTCTACGAGGCGCTCGTGAAGGCGGAAAAGGTGCTCCCCAAGGAGTTCGAGAAGGTTCCGTATTTCGAGGGCTGCATCCCGATCGAGGTCATGGCCGAGCGGGGCCGCCAGACCATGCTGTTCGGGCCGTTGAAGCCGGTGGGGCTGGAAGACCCCCGCACCGGCAAGCGCCCCCACGCGGTCGTGCAGCTCCGGCCCGAGAACGCCCACGGCTCCTGCTACAACATGGTCGGGT
This sequence comes from Nitrospirota bacterium, assembly GCA_040757595.1. Taxonomy (NCBI): domain Bacteria; kingdom Pseudomonadati; phylum Nitrospirota; species Nitrospirota bacterium. Next base: position 77,234 of record JBFLWP010000015.1, read on the forward strand.
TCCAGACCAAGCTGACCTACCCGGAGCAACGCCGGGTCTTCCGGATGATTCCCGGGCTGGAGCAGGCCGAGTTCCTCCGCTACGGCAGCCTGCACCGGAACACCTTCGTGAACGCGCCCCAGTTGCTGCGCGAGACGCTGCAATTGAAGGTCCGGGGCACCGTGTTCTTCGCCGGACAGCTCGTCGGCGTGGAGGGGTACACCGAATCGGCCGCCATGGGCGGCCTGGCCGGGATCAACGCGGCCCGGGGGCTGGAGGGCCTGCCGCTCGTCGTTCCGCCGCCCACGACCGCCCACGGGAGCCTGCTCACGTACATCACGACGGCGGATCCCCGCCACTTTCAGCCGATCAACACGAACTACGGCCTGTTCCCGCCCCTGCCGGCCCGGATCCGGGACAAGGAGGAAAAGCGACGCCGGATCGGCCAGCGCGCGCTGGAGGACTTCGAGGCATGGAAGACGCGATCCGGGCTTTCGTGACCTACCTGGACGTCGAGCGGGGCGCGTCCCCCGAGACGATCCGCGCCTACCAGTCGGACCTGCGTCAGTTCCTCTCGTTCATGGGCGAGACTCGTCCCGGCGGCGCGCCCCTTCCCGCTCCGGGCGAGGTCGAGCCGCTCACGATCCGGAGCTACCTGGCCTGGCTGGACCGGAAGAAGGAGAAAAAGTCCTCCATGGCCCGCAAGCTGGCCGCGCTGCGGAGCCTGTACCGGTTTCTAGCCCGGGAGGGGCGGGTCGGGCTGAACCCGGCCGAGGAGGTGCGGACCCCGAAGCAGGCGCAGCCCCTGCCCAGGGTCCTGACGAAGGACGACGCGAACGCGCTCATGGAGTTTCCCGAGGGCGACGGGGTCAAAGACGCGCGGGACCGGGCGGTCCTGGAGACGCTCTACTCGACCGGCGCGCGCGTGAGCGAGCTCGTTGGCATGAATCTGGACGACCTCGACTTGCGCGACGGGCTGGTGCGGCTCCGCGGCAAGGGACGGAAGGAGCGGATCGTCCCGATCGGCGACGTGGCGGTCGAAGCCGTCCGGGAGTACCGCTCTCTGCTTCCGCCTTCGTCCTTCCGCCTTCATCCTTCGGGGGAGCCGGTGTTCCTCAACAACCGGGGCGGCCGGCTGACCGTTCGGAGCGTGGAGCGGATCGTGGGACGGTATTCCAGCCGGCTGGCCGGGGGACGGATCAGCCCCCACGCGCTGCGGCATTCCTTCGCGACCCACCTGCTCGACGAGGGCGCCGACTTGCGCGCGATCCAGGAAATGCTCGGGCACGCTTCGCTCGGCACGACGCAGAAGTACACGCACCTGGCGACGGATCACCTGATGCAGGTCTACGACCGGACCCATCCGAGGGCCGGCCGTCATACCCAGGCCGCGACGGGCGGCCGGACGGGGGCCGGGCGGAAGTCGTGAGGATTCGCTCGACGACCATCCTCTGCGTGCGGCGCGACGGGCGCGTCGCCATGGGGTCGGACGGCCAGGTGACCGTGGGCACCACGGTCATGAAGCACAACGCGCGCAAGTTGCGCCGGCTCCACCACGACCGGGTGCTGGCCGGCTTCGCGGGGGCGACGGCCGACGCGTTCACGCTGTTCGAGAAGTTCGAGGCCAAGCTCGAGGAGTTTCGGGGCAACCTGACCCGTGCCGCGGTGGAACTGGCCAAGGACTGGCGGACGGACCGGGTCCTGCGCCGGCTGGAGGCGCTCCTGGCCGTGGCGGACCGGGACCAGTCCTTCGTCATTTCCGGAAACGGGGACGTGGTCGAGCCGGAGGACGGCATCCTGGCCATCGGCTCCGGCGGGGCCTACGCGCTGGCGGCGGCGCGCGCCCTGCTCGCCCACTCGACCCTGGACGCGCGGACGGTCGTCGAGGAGTCCATGAAGATCGCCGGCGGCATCGACATCTACACGAACCAGCAGCTCGTCATCGAGGAGCTCAAGCCGTGAGCCGCGATCGGGACGACGCCCAAGCCAAGTCCGCCGGCTTCGGCCATCTCACGCCGCGCCAGATCGTGGCCGAGCTGGACCGGTACGTCGTCGGCCAGCGCGACGCCAAGCGGATGGTCGCGATCGCGCTCCGCAACCGGTGGCGGCGGCAGCAGTTGAGCCCCGAGCTGCGGGACGAGGTGATCCCGAAGAACATCATCATGATCGGGCCCACCGGCGTGGGGAAGACCGAGATCGCGCGCCGGCTGGCCAAGCTGGCCCAGGCGCCGTTCATCAAGGTGGAGGCCTCCAAGTTCACCGAGGTCGGCTACGTGGGCCGGGACGTGGAATCCATCATCCGCGACCTGACCGAGCAGTCGGTCAGCCTGGTCAAGGCCGCGCACGTCGCGCAGGTGCAGCAGAAGGCCGAGCAGCAGGCGGAGGAGCGGCTGCTGGATCTGCTGCTCCCGCCGCAGGGGGCCCGCGTGACGATCGGCAGCTTCGACGAGCAGGGGGCCGAGCCGCCTCCGGTCCACGAATCCTACGAGGCCACCCGCTCGAAGCTGCGCCTGCAGTTGCGGGAGGGCAAGCTGGACCACCGGTCCGTCGAGGTGGAGGTCAAGGAACGGGGCCTCCCCGTCGGCATCATCTCGAACGCGGGCGGGATGGAGGAATTGGAGAGCAACTTGCGGGAGATGCTGGGGGGCCTCTTCCCGGGCAAGAAAAAGAAGCGGCAGATGAAGGTGCCGGAGGCCCTGAAGCACCTGGCCCAGGACGAGGCCCAGAAGCTGATCGACATGGACGAGGTGGTGCGGGAGGCCGTTGCCAAGGTGGAGCAGGCGGGGATCGTGTTCCTGGACGAGATCGACAAGATCGCCGGACGCGAGAAGCTCGCGGGGCCGGACGTCTCGCGCGAGGGGGTCCAGCGGGATCTCCTGCCGATCGTGGAGGGCTCGACCGTGAACACCAAGTACGGGCCGGTCCGGACCGATCACGTCCTCTTCATCGCCGCCGGCGCCTTCCACGTGGCCAAGCCCTCCGATCTGATCCCGGAGCTGCAGGGGCGGTTCCCCATCCGGGTGGAGCTGGAGCCGCTGACCAAGGACGACTTCATCCGGATCCTGACCGAGCCGCGCGGCGCGCTGGTCACCCAGTACTGCGCCCTGCTCCAGACGGAGGGGGTCACGGTGGACTTCGCGCCGGACGGGCTGGAGGAGATCGCCGCGACCGCGGCGCTTGTGAACGAGCGGACGGAGAACATCGGGGCCCGGCGCCTCTTCACGATCATGGAGCGGCTGCTCGAGCAGGTCCTGTTCGAGGGACCGGAGCTCGCGGACAAGAAGCTCGTGGTTGACGCCAAGTACGTGCAGGACCGCCTGCGGGACATCGCCAAAGCGGAGGACCTGAGCCGGTTTATTCTCTGAAGAAGGCGCGCGGCGCGAGGCCAGAGGCGAGGGGAGCGGAGCCTCGTGCCTCTAGCCCCTAGCCCGCACCGGAGGTGTAGATGAACAAACTCATCAAGAAGGCCAGCGTCCTCGTCGAAGCCCTCCCCTACATCCGGACCTTCGCGGGCAAGACCGTGGTCATCAAGTACGGCGGCAAGGCGATGACCGACGAGGCCCTCAAGGACGGCTTCGCCCTCGACGTCGTGATGCTGAAGTACGTGGGCCTCAACCCGGTCGTCGTGCACGGGGGCGGGCCGCAGATCGATCAGATGCTGAACCGGCTCGGGCTGGAGGCCAAGTTCCGGCAGGGGGTGCGCGTCACTGACCGGCCCACGATGGAGATCGTGGAGATGGTCCTGGGCGGCAAGATCAACAAGGAAATCGTCGCCCTGCTCAACCGGCACGGAGCCAGGGCCGTCGGCCTCACGGGCAAGGACGGGCGGCTGATCCAGGCCAAGCCGCTCACGATGCGGGCCTGGGCGGAGAGCCTCTACACGGACCCGGACGGCCTGCCGGACGAGGACTTCGGGCTGGTCGGCGAGGTCCAGGCCGTGGACCCGCAGATCATCCTCAAGCTGCAGGAGGAGCAGTTCATTCCGGTCATCGCGCCGATCGGGACCGACCGGGACGGACACACCTACAACATCAACGCGGACCTGGTGGCGGGCGCCGTCGCCGCGGCCCTCAAGGCGGAGAAGCTGCTGGTGCTCACGGACGTGAAAGGCATCCGCGACGCCAAGGGCCGCCACGTCTCCACCCTGTCGCGGAAAGACATGCAGCGCATGGTCAAGAAGGGGACGATCAGCGAGGGCATGTTGCCCAAGGTGCATGCCTGCCTGATGGCGCTGGACGGCGGGGTGCGGAAAGCCCACATCATCGACGGCCGGATGCCGCACGCGATCCTGCTGGAGGTCTTCACGCACAAAGGGATCGGCACCGAGATCGTCTGCTAGAGAAATCCGTCAGCGGTCAGCCCCGAGACCAAGCTGACGGCTCGCTGCCGAGAGCCGGCCGTATGAGGGCTCACTCGAAAGCGGGCGGCGGGCGCCGCGCGACGGTCCCGCAGCCGGATCAGAAGAGCGCCCTCCTGGTGGGGGACATCCAGGTGGACTTCTGTCCGGGAGGCGCCCTGGGGGTGCCCGGCGGTGACGAGATCATCCCGGTCGTCAACGAGTGCATCCGCCGGTTCCATGCCCGACAGATCCCCGTCATCGCCGTGCGGGACTGGCACCCGCCCACCCACTGTTCCTTCAAGGAGCAGGGAGGGATCTGGCCCGTCCACTGCGTCCAGATGTCGCGCGGGGCCCAGTTCCACCCAGACCTCGTCGTGCCGCCCGGCACCTTCATCGTCTCCAAGGCCACTGACCCCAAGAAGGAAGCCTACTCCAGCTTCGAGGGCACGACGCTCGAAGGACGGCTGCGGGAACTGGGCGTCGAGACCCTCTTCGTCACGGGGCTGGCCACCGACTACTGTGTGAAGAACACCGTGCTGGACGCCAGGCGGCTGGGCTTTCGGGTCGTCGTCCTCGAGGACGCGATCCGAGGGATCGACGCGACGCCAGGCGATTGCGACCGGGCCGTCCAGGCGATGAAGCAGGCCGGGGCGCTCTTCGCCCGATCCTCGGACCTGCTTCTGTGAGCGGCCGGCCCCTCGACCCTTCGACGAGACCCAGGGCTCAAGACCGGTTGCGCACCCACGTCGAAGCCCTGGTCGGCGAGCGCCACCACGTCTCCTCTCCCGCGGCGCTGCATCGAGCCCAACGGTATCTCGCCGAGCAGTTCCGCGGCCTGGGCGTCGCCGTCTCCACCCACGACGTCGAGGCCTTCGGCCGGACCTTCCAGAACGTCGTTGCCACCCTGCCAGCCTCTGCCTCTCCCATTCAGCATTCATCGTTCAGCGTTCCGCATGTGCTTCCGCTGCTTCCGCCCCTGCTCATCGGCGCCCACTACGATACGGTGCCCGGTTCGCCCGGAGCCGACGACAACGCCAGCGGGCTGGCGGTTCTGCTGGAAGCAGCCCGGTCCCTCCGCGACGTGCCGCTGGCCCGCGCCGTGCGCCTGATCGGCTTCTGCCTGGAGGAGGAGAGCCTGCTCGGCAGCCTGGCCTACGCGGCCTCGTTGCGGGAACGGTGCGAGGACATCCAGGGGGCGATCGTGCTGGAATGCGTCGGGTACTGCCGCCGTGAGGCGGGCTCGCAGGTCGTTCCGGCCGGCTTGCCGATCGCCGTCCCGTCGGTCGGCGACTTTCTCGGGATCGTCGGCAATGCCCGATCGGCGGAGTTCGCGGCGGGGATCGAAGCGGCGGCGCGCCGGCGCGTCCCGGATTTGAAGACCGTCCCGCTGCTGGTGCCGGGGAAGGGAGAGCTGCTGCCCGATGCCAGGCGCAGCGACCACGCAGCCTTCTGGGAGCATGGGTATCCGGCCGTCATGCTCACCGACACGGCCAATTTCCGGAATCCCCACTACCACCGGCCGACGGACGCGGTGGAGACGCTGGACTTCGAGTTTCTCGCGGCGGTCGCCGAAGCCGTGACTGCGGCGGCCTGCGAGCTGGCCGGCCCGCCTCCGCTCAAGAACTTCGCTGATCTCTGACCGGGCCGGTTATGGTACAGTGGCCCTCCCATGCGGATCTTCGTCCTCGGAGTGGGCGCCACCGGGTCGTTGCTCGCGCAGCTCCTCGCCCGCCAGGGTCACCAGGTCTCCTGCGGCGACCGGGACCCCGATCGCGCGCACCGCTTCCTGGGCAAGGAGTCCCCGGCCACGGTCCAGCAGGTGAACGCCCGCAACCTGTGGAGCGTCGTGAGGGCCGCGCGCGGCGCCCACCTCATCGTCAACGCCTGCCCGGCCGTCTTCAACACCATCGTCCTGCGTGCCGCCCTGCGCCTGCGCGCCCACTACCTCGACACCGCCTCGCACCTCGTGCGCAATCCCTTCAAAGCCGAGCAGCTCGGCTTCGACGCACGCTTCCGGGCGAAGCGCCGTTTGGCCGTGATCGATGCCGGCGCCGCGCCGGGTCTCACGAACCTGCTCGTGGCGTGCAGCGCCGATCAGCTCGACTCGGTCGAAGCCGTCCACGTGCGGCTGTACGAGAGCACCAGGAGCGAGAACCCCGTCTCCCAGTGGTCGCCCGACGTGGCCTTCGCCGAGGCGACTTCGCGGCCGCCTGTCTACCGGCAGGGCCGCTTCCGTTTCGGACAGCGCTTCGGGGAGCGGGAATTGTTCCGCTTTCCCCCCCCGATCGGGTCGGTCGGGGTCGTGCTGGCTGCGCAGGACGAGGTCTGCACGGTGCCGCACGTCCTGGACCTGCAGGAGATGGACGTGAAGATCGGGGGGGGCGACATCGAGCGGCTGCGTCGGTGGTACCGACAGGGTAAGCTCAGGAAGTCTCGCGGCCTCGTCGCGAAACGCTTTCCCAAGACCCCGCCCCCGAGCCTGGTGGCCGAGTTGATCGGCCGGGGGGTGCTGCGGAACGCGCGCTTCGCCGCAGCCGTGCTGGTGCGAGGCCGGAAGCGCGGAGAACGTACGGCGATCCGCTGGGACGTTACCTTTCCCACCCTCTACCAGATCCATCTCCGCGGGATGTCCATCTCGCCGATCGCCTGGGCGACCGCCCGCCTCGCCGCGCTCTTCATCAAGCATGCTCCCCGCGAGCTCGCCGGGGTCTATCCGCCCGAAGCCTTGCCGGCCAAGATCCGCCGAGCCGTTCTCGCCGATGCCCGGTCCTCCGGCATCCGCATGGTGAAGCGGATCGTCCGACTCAAGGCTTCGGCTGATGAGGAGCTGGCCGGTGAACGGCGGCCGGCGAACCAAGGATCATGAGGCGAGTCAACGGCCCAACACCCTCACAAGCGGCGACGGAGAGTGACCGGGCGGAGGAAAGACGGCTCAAGCTCCGGACGAGGCAAACCATCGCGCGGCTGTTCGACCGGCTCGACTATCGGCGGCTCGGTCCCATCTATTGCGAGGAAGGCGGTGGGGCTTTCTGGAAGGCCAGCAGAGGGCCGTGCGAGAGGCTGGGCGTCAGGCTGGCCCTTGTGCTGCTCAACCGGTTGAAGCCGGGGGGGCGCAGCCTCTACGTCGGTGCGGGCGTCGCGGAGTTGCCGATGCTCCTGACGGAGACCCTGGAGCTGGGGCGGACAGTCGAAGCGTACAATCTCAGGGCCGATGAGGTGACCCTGCTCAACCGGGCTTGCCGGGGGTTGCCGGTCCGGTTCGAGGCCCGGGACGGCCGGGCGGCCGGGGGCCGGTTCGACCACCTGTGGCTCGTCAGCGTGTTCAACGATCCGGAGCGGTTTCCAGAGCTCTCGGCCCTCTCGTACGGGAGGGCCAATCCCGCGACCTTCGACCCGGTGGCCTTTGCGCGGGAACGGAAGGCGGTCTTGTCCCTGGCCGAAGCCTGCCTCGACAAGCTGACCCTCCCGGGCCTCGTGACCACGTCGGTCGAGGAGATCCCCTGGATTGTGGGCTGGTGCGCGAAGCGGGCTGTGCCCTGCGTCGTCGAGGAGGAAGACTATCCCACCGCGATCGTGGGCGACCCGGTCTGTTTCATCCGCCTCGGCACGAGGACGTGAAACGTCAGACGTGAGATGTGAGACGTGAAGGAGAAGAAAGAAGTTAGACTTGGAAGCCGGTCCTGGGTTTGGCCGGATCGGAGAGGTACTCGCGGGCATACCGGACGTAGTTCTCAGCCGATTCCCTGATCCAGGCCAGCTCTTCGGCGGTGACCGGCCGCTTGACCTTGGCGGGTGCGCCCAGGACCAGGCTCTTGGGCGGCACGATCGTCCCTTCCGTGACCAGCGCGCCGGCCCCTACGACCGAGTCCTCGCCGATCACGGCCCCGTCCATGATGATGGCCCCCATCCCGATCAGGACCCGGTCCTTGACCGTGCACCCGTGCAGGACGACGTGGTGCCCGACCGTCACGTCGTCGCCGATCACCAGGGGGGCCGTGTCGTGGGTCACGTGGAGCATGCAGAGGTCCTGGACGTTGGTCCGGCTCCCGATCCGGATGTAGTGCACGTCCCCGCGCACGACCGAGTTGAACCAGACGCTGGAGTCTTCCCCGACGACCACGTCCCCGACGACGACGGCGGTCTCCTCGACGAAGGCGCTCCTGGCGATCTTGGGCATCATGCCCTGGAAAGTTCTGATCACGGGCTCACTGTAGAGGAAGTCTGCGGAACGAATCAAGCCGATCGCGGGACGGTCGGTTGACAGGTTTTCGACCCGTCCCGTAGACTCAATTCCCATATGGCAAGGCGCAAATCCGTCCCGCTCGTCGCGGAGCCGCGCAAGACCAGGATCGGCTTCGTCAACCTGGGCTGCACCAAGAACCAGGTGGACGCGGAGGTCATGTTGGGCTCGCTGGCGGCCAACGGCTTCGAGCTGACCCCGGAGGCCAAGCGGGCCGAGGTCATCATCGTCAACACCTGCGGCTTCATCGAGGAGGCCAAGCAGGAGTCCGTCAACGCGATCATCGAGTACGGGGGCCTCAAGAAGACCGCGCAGTGCAAGGTCCTGATCGCGGCCGGCTGCCTGGCCCAGCGCTATCAGGGCGAGCTGCTGAAGGAGCTGCCGGAGCTGGACGGAGTGGTCGGGACCGGGGAGATCGGGCGCATCGCCGAGATCTGCCGGACCCTGCTCACACCGGGCCGCAAGACCCAGCGGCTCTGGACGGCCCCGCCTCCCTACCTCTACGACGAGCTGAGCCCGCGGCTGCGCCTGGGCCGGCCCCACTCCGCCTACGTGAAGATCGCCGAAGGGTGCAACCGCAACTGTTCCTTCTGCGCAATCCCGCTCATGCGCGGGAAGCAGCGGAGCCGGCCGGTCGAGTCCCTGGTCGAGGAAGCCCGCCGCCTGGCCTCTGAAGGGGTGAAGGAGCTGAACCTGATCTCCCAGGACACGGTCAACTACGGGGTGGACCTGGGACTCCGCCGCGGCCTCACGGCGCTGCTCAAGGAGCTGGTGAAGGTGCCAGGCCTCCGGTGGATCCGCCCCTTCTACCTCTATCCGCAGCAGGTGGACGACGAGCTGATCGCGCTCTACGCGGGGGAGGAGAAGCTCGCCAAGTACATTGACATGCCGCTCCAGCACATCAACGACGTGATGCTGAAACGCATGCATCGGCTCGGCGACAAGGCCGCCATCACCGGGCTGGTGGACCGGCTGCGGGCGCGCATCCCGGGCCTCACCTTCCGCACCGCCTTCATCGTCGGGTTCCCCGGGGAGACCGAGGCCCAGTTCCTCGAGCTCAAGCGATACCTCGCCGACATGGAGTTCGACCGGGTGGGCGTCTTTCTCTATTCCGATGAGGAGGGGACGCCGGCGGCGAGGCTGGATCGCAAGCTCGACCGGTCGGTCATGGAGGAGCGGCGGACCGAGCTGCTCGCGCTCCAGGAAACTATCTCGCTCAAGAAGAGCCGGGCGATGGTCGGCCGCACCGTCGAGGTCCTGGTGGACGGGCCGTCCGAAGAATCAGACCTGCTCCTGGCCGCCCGTCACGAGGGCCAGGCGCCGGACATTGACGGGGTCGTGTATCTCACCGACGGCCGGATCGATCTCACCCGCCCGCCCCGGGCGTCTCTCCGCAAGAACGCGCCCTTTCCCGTGCCGGGTGAGTTCGTGAAGGTGGCCGTCACGGAAGCAGCCGCCTACGACCTCGTCGGCTGCATCGTCGGGCCGGGCTGATCTCGTTCTGCGTTTGACCGCGCTCTTGCATGAGCGGCGGCTCGTCGTCTTTGAGACAACCGGAATCGCGGGCCATGACGGTCATCCCCCGTTCGGTCGTTCTGCTCATCCACTGCAAGGACCGCAAAGGCATCGTGGCCCGCGTGGCCGGATTCATTCACGACTTCGGGGGCAATATCCTCGACTCCGACCACCACACCGACCGCGAGCAGGGCGATTTCTTGATGCGGACCGAGTTCGCCCTCGACGGCTTTCAGCTCCCGCCCACGGAGATCGCCGAAGCCTTTTCGCCGATCGCGAAAGTGTTCGAGATGCGGTACGAAATCCACGTGAGGCCGTCTCGGACTCGCGTCGCGATCCTGGTCTCCAGGCAGGACCATTGCCTGTCCGATCTGCTCCAGCGTCAGCGCCGGGACGAACTGTCCATCCAGGTGCCGGTCATCGTGTCCAACCACGACACCTGCCGCCCGTGGGCCGAGCTGTACAAGATTCCGCTCGAAGTGTTTCCGGTGACGCCGGAGACCAAGCCTCAGCAGGAACGGCAGGTGCTCGCCGTGCTCAGGCGGCACGAGGTGGAGCTCGTGGTGCTCGCACGGTACATGCAGGTGCTCAGCGGCACGTTCCTGGCCTCCGTCGGCTGCCCCGTCATCAATATCCATCACTCGTTTCTTCCGGCTTTCATCGGCGCCAATCCCTACAGGCAGGCCTATGAACGGGGAGTCAAGATCATCGGCGCCACCGCCCATTATGCGACGGAGGAACTGGACGAAGGGCCGATCATCGAGCAGGACGTCATCCGGGTGGGACACCGTGACACCGTCGAGGATCTGGTCCGGAAGGGACGCGATCTGGAAGAGCTGGTCCTCGCGCGCGCCGTGCGTCTGCACGTCGAACGGCGCGTGCTGGTCTACGGCAAGAAAACGGTCGTCTTCGATTGACCTCCTCTCACACCACAGATTTTTGAGCCTTTACCGCCGTAGGCCAGCAAGTAGGTCAATGAACTCTTGAGAAACCGTTAAGCGCCCACCCTTGAAGAGTGGATGAGCAACGTACTTCTTTGATGCGCTCAACCCCAACTGTGCCGAGACCTCCACATCCGAGACATTTCCCGCTTTTACCGCAGCGGCTGGAGCTACCATGAAAACCGTCTTGGTTTCGCGGGCTCCCTGAGCGTCAACTCTCTCGTAGGCTTGATCCTTCTTGAAGATCCCCGTGGTCATTTGAATCTTTACAGACTGCGAGGAGTGAGCTGTTAACCTGTCGTTGAATTCCCTGATCTTGCGGAGGGCAATGGCAAAACCTTCCTGATCGAACAAGTGGACGATGAGGACTGGCACTTGGAACTGATTCTCCCAGGCAACCAGTTTTGAGAGGTCTTTCTCCTTTACCCAAATATTGGGAGCGGTAGGCGGCTTGGCCCTTCTGAGGGGTCTTTGCTCCCACTGGGTTTCACTTCTGGGTTGCCAGTGCCGCTGAGTCATTTCCGAGGCTTTGTAGGGAGAGAACTTGACCTCTAGTGCAGCCAGGGCCTTTCGGATCACGAACTCAAACTCGCCTTGTGATCCATACGAAGCATGTGATTCATGCGAGAGGTCCGTACGCTGCAAGAGGAGCCTTTCCTCTTCAGTCAGTGCGTGCAGTCTGAAAGTGAGGAGGTCTGGGACCTTGTAGGGTTGCGCGGAACCTGGTATGAGATTGTTTGCCTGGATTTCTGAGAGCCCGATCCGGACGGTAAGAAATCCGAGGTCTTGTCCGAGGGCTCGAATGACAAGGTCCTCAGCCCAGCGGCTAGTCTTGAACCGATGTTCGAAGTCAATCCCTCGTCCCCTCGGACTCATTCGCTGGCCTCTGAGACACTCCTCAACAGTTCTGACGTGGTAATGCCGAATGCAGCAGCCAGGTGCGAAATAACGTTGAGGGTTGGATTGCGGTGCCCACGTTCAAGCCCGCTCAGATAGGTCACGTGGATACCCGACACATGAGCGAGCTCTTCTTGGGACCATTTCTTTTTCTCTCGCAGATACCGCACTTTTGCCCCAAACTCCTTGCAGATCGGAGACGCTTTGCGGCGGGTACTTAGCTTCCTTGTTCTCATGCGATGACTTGTATCTTCTGGGCAAGGGTATTGACCATAGACTTTAAGTAAAGTATAAAAATGTTCCTGGCTCTGCCCATTAGCTGGTCTTGTGCAAGTTCGATTGTCTTATGAGAGCACCACTACAGAAGCTTCCACCGTCTGGACCAGAGAGAGAGGCCCTCAGAGAGAAGGGGCAGTTCTGGACTCCTGACTGGGTGGCTGAGGCGATGACGGCTTACGCCCTTGCGGCAGGAAGTGATTCCTTGTTCGATCCGGCTGTTGGTGCGGGGGCGTTCTTTCTCGCAGCCAAGATGATAGGGAAGAAGACTGGTAGGAGAATAAAACTCGTCGGGGCAGAACTCGACGAAACCGCTTTGCTCCAGGCAAGACAGAGGGGCCTTTCCGCGAGGGATCTCTCTCATATTAGTCTGACAGACTTTGTCCTGAATCCTCCTCGCGGTCCCTATTCCGCTATTGTGGCAAACCCTCCTTATATCCGGCATCACAGGCTGCCGCAGAGTCTCAAGGGACGGTTGAGAAGTTTCGGTGGGCGTGTGATCGGACGCCCCTTGGACGGTCGTGCAGGAGTTCACATTTATTTCCTTTTACGAGCACTTCAACTCCTTGCGCCAGCAGGGCGCTTGGCTTTCATCATGCCGGCGGATACGTGCGAAGGGGTTTTCGCAACTCGCCTTTGGTCCTGGATTACAGCAAGGTATCGTCTCGATGGCGTTGTGACTTTTTCCCCTGAGGCCTCGCCGTTTCCTGGCGTGGATACTAACCCGCTCATATTCCTAATCCGGAATTCGAGGCCGGTAAAGACAGTCGCATGGGCTAGATGTCTCAAGCAAGGGACTCGCGATCTTAAGTCATGGATGTCATCCGACTTGCGAAAGCGGTGCTTCAAAGGCATAGAAATTACTCAAAGGCCATTGAGTGAGGCACTTTCTACCGGTCTTTCCCGGGCTCCACAGCGAGTGCCAGCTTCCTCGTTCATACTTTCGGATTTTGCAAAAGTGTTACGCGGTATTGCCACAGGCGCAAACGAGTACTTCTTTCTTACCTCTAAGATGGCTGCTGAATTGGGCATACCCAATGAGTTTCTCAAGCCTGCTGTGGGACGGACACGCGAGGTGCAAGGTGATGAGATAACGGATGAAACGCTGGCTCTGCTAGATGCGAAGGGTAGGCCAACCCTGCTGTTCTCCCCAAATGGGAGGCCGATCCAGGATTTCCCTCCGAGTGTTCGCGAGTACTTGAAACGTGGCGGGCAATTGAACCTTCCCAACCGGCCTCTCATCGCGTCTCGAAGGCCTTGGTACAAAATGGAAGTGAGGCAGGTCCCGCCAATTCTCTTCGCGTATCTTGGTCGGCGAAATGCCCGCTTCATCCGGAATCGAGCAGGTGTCATGCCCTTGACCGGTTTCCTCTGTGTCTATCCCCGTGAAAGCTCCGAATCCTTCGTGGATCGGCTGTGGGAAGTCCTCAGTCATCCGGAAACCGTGCAGAACCTAGGTCTCGTTGGGAAGTCTTACGGTTCAGGGGCAATCAAAGTTGAGCCTCGGGCTCTTGAGCGGCTTCCTCTCCCAGCCAATTTGGTAGCCAGGGTAGGCCTTGAGCCGACCAGAAAAACTGAGCAGTTAGAGCTCCAGATGGCATAGCAACCGAAATCCGAAAAAAGTAATGCGAAACTGCGTAAGATAGAACGGGTGGCGCGGCGAGCACCCCCGCCGCGACAGGACCCGCGGATTGTGAGAGGCAGCAGATTGTTTTCGGATCAAGGTTTGTGAAGCACGAATGACAGAAAAAAAGAGGCGGGGGTCCGATCGGCACATCGGAGCCCCGCCTGAGGCCCGGATCATCCGCGAACCGTCGCGGACGATCAGGGCCAGCCGCCACCCCCGCGTCAGCTCTCGCGATGGTGGCGCAGCATCTTCTCATGCTCCGCCTTTTCCTTCTCCCGTTGCTCAGGGGTCAGGAGCGCCGCGGCGTCCCGCCTCGCCTTGATCGCC
>JBFLWP010000016.1 GCA_040757595.1 Nitrospirota bacterium
GAGATCAAGGCGGCGCGGAAGCGATGGGAGGCGGCCCAGGCCATAGTCCCGCAGGTGCAGACCCTCCCGGACCCCAAGCTCCAGCTCGGGTATCAGCGCATGCCCATGGTCGAGCCGCTGCAAGGGGCCATGTACGGGTTCGGCCAGGAAATCCCGTTTCCCGGCAAGCTGCAGCTCAAGGGTGAGGTCGCCCTGAAGGAGGCGGAACGGTTGGAGCAGGAGTACCGCGCGACGCGGCTCCGCCTCATCGCCGCTCTGAAAGAGGCGTACTTCACGCTGCACTTCGTCCACAAGAGCATCGAGATCGTGGAGAGGAACAAGACCCTGTTGATCCAGTTCGAGAAGACCGCCAAGTCCCGCTACAGCGTCGGACAGGCCGCCCAGCAGGACGTCTTCCGCGCCCAGGTGGAGATCTCGCGGGTCCTGGACCGGCTGGCCGTGCTGGAGCAGCAGAAGGAGAGCCTGCACGCCGCGATCAACCGGCTCCTCAACCGGCCGCCGGCCGATCCCTTGGGCACGCCGGAGGAGATCCAGATCCCGATCCTGACCGTCTCCCTGCCGGAGCTGACCAAGCGGGCCGACGCCTTCTCGCCCGCGCTGCTGGCCTCCGCCAAGGGGATCGAGCGGAGCGAGCAGGCGGTCTCCCTCGCCCGCCGCCAGTTCTACCCCGACTTCGACATCAGCGCGCTCGGCACCAGGAACGACCTCATCAACGACAACGGCTATCAGGTGATGCTGGGGATCAAGATCCCGCTCTTCTACGAAACGAAGCAGCGGCAGGGCGTGAAGGAGGCCCTCGCGACCCTGTCCGGCGCCAGGGAAGACCTGGCTGCCACCCGTCAGGACATCCTCTTCCAGGTGAAAGACGCCTTCGTGCAGACGCAGCGCGCGGAGCGGCTGATCACGATCCTGCGGGACGCCATCATTCCCCAGTCCACCCTGGCTCTCCAGTCCGCGCAGACCGGGTACGCGGTCGGCAAGGTGGACTTCCTCACGCTCCTGAACAGCCTGCTCACCTTGCAGGAGAGCCAGTTGGAGCTGCACGGCGAGATGGTCGCGCACGAGAAGGCGGTGGCGAGGCTGGAAGCGGTCACGGGCGGGCCGCTGGCCGCCAAGCCGGAGGCGGGGAGGCCGTCGCCATGACGCGTCGGGCCCTGGCCGTCGGCCTCACGGCCCTGCTCGTGGCGGGCCTCGCCGCCTCCTACTGGCTGGCGACGCAGGAACCGGCGCCTTCGCCGGCCGGCCCCATGAAAGACTCCATGCCCGGCATGCCGGAGACGCCGGGGATGGAAAAAAGCCGTGAGATTCACCCGTTGCAAAAGGAGGAGCAACGGGTCCCCGACGTGAAACGTGAAACGGAAGCCCTCACGCCGGAAGGCGGCATCGTTACGATCGCGCCCGAGCGGCTCCAGACGATCGGCGTGAAATACGAGCCGGTCGCACGCCGCCCGCTGGAGAAGACCGTCCGCACCGTCGGCCGGGTGACGGTGGACGAACGGCGCCTGGCCAAGGTGACGATCAAGTTCCACGGCTGGATCGAGACCCTCCTCGTCAGCGCCACCGGCGACCACGTCAAGAAGGGCCAGATCCTGTTCACGATCTACAGTCCCGACCTCGTCGCCACCCAGGAGGAGTACCTGCTGGCCCTGCAGGGCAAGAAGCAGCTCGGCCAGAGCGAGTTTCCGGAAGTGGCGCGCGGGTCCGAGGAGCTCCTGGAAGCCACGCGCCGCCGCTTCCAGCTCTGGGACATCACCGAAGACCACATCCGCGAGCTGGAGAAGACGGGGAAGGTGCTCAAGACGCTCCCGATCCATTCGCCGATCACCGGCACCGTCATCAAGAAGGTGGCGCTGGCCGGCGCGCACGTGGACCCGGGCGAGGAGCTCTACACGATCGCCGACCTCTCCCGCATCTGGCTTCTCGCCGACATCTACGAATACGAGCTGGCCTTCATCAAGGTCGGGCAAGGGGCGACCGTCACCCTGTCCTACGACCCGACGACGAAGCTGCACGCCCACGTGGGGTTCATCTATCCCACCCTGGACCCCAAGACCCGTACCGCCAAGGTTCGCTTCGAGCTGGACAACCCGGAGGAGAAGCTCAAACCGGACATGTACGCCAACGTGGAGCTGAAGGCGAACCTGGGCACGAAGCTGGCCGTGCCCCAGGAGGCGGTGATCGAGTCCGGCCAGAAGCAGCTCGTGTTCATCCACCACGGGGGAGGCCGTCTCGAGCCCCGCCTGATCAAGTCCGGAGTCAAGACCGAGAGCTACTACGAAGTCGTCGCGGGCCTCAAGGAGGGGGAGCACGTGGTGACCTCCGCCAACTTCCTGATTGACAGCGAGAGCCGCCTGAAGGCGGTGGTCGAGAGCATGGGTGGGATGGGGATGAAGCCGTGACGGGTGAAGGGTGATCTGTGATGAGCAAAGACGACCAAGGGCGTTCCTATCAAACCCGTCACTCATCACCGATCACCCATCACGGGCTTGAACATGGTTGAAAGAATCATCGAGTTCAGTGCGAGAAACCGCTTTCTCGTCTTCCTGCTGATCTTCACCAGCGCCGCCGCCGGCCTCTGGGCGCTCAAGCAGACCCCGGTGGACGCGCTTCCCGACATCTCCGACACGCAGGTGATCGTCTACACCACCTGGCCCGGCCGGTCCCCGGACCTCGTCGAGGACCAGATCACCTACCCGATCGTGACCGCGCTGCTGTCCGCGCCCAAGGTCACCGTCGTGCGCGGGTTCTCGGACTTCGGCTACTCCTACGTCTACGTCCTCTTCAAGGACGGCACCGACATCTACTGGGCCCGCTCCCGGGTACTGGAATACCTGAACCAGCTCGCCGGGCGCCTCCCGGAGGGGGTGACGGCGCAGCTCGGACCGGACGCCACCGGCGTCGGGTGGGTCTTCCAATACGCCCTCGTGGACGAGACGGGCCAGCACGACCTGGCGGCGCTGCGCAGCTTCCAGGACTGGTACCTCCGCTACTGGCTCCGCAGCGTGGACGGGGTCGCCGAGGTCGCCAGCATCGGCGGGTTCGTGCGCCAGTATCAGGTCAACCTGGACCCGACCAAGGTGCTGGCCTATCGCCTCTCGATCCCGTCCATCGTCGAGACGATCCGGCAGAGCAACAACGACGTGGGCGGCCGGGTCGTGGAGTTTTCGGGGATCGAGTACGTGGTCCGCGGGCGGGGCTACATCAAGCGCGCGGAGGACATCGAGAAGATCGCGGTCGGCGTGAGCGAGAACGGCACCCCGGTCCTGCTGCGCGACGTGGCCACGGTGCGCCTGGGGCCCGACATGCGGCGCGGGCTGGTGGAGCTGGACGGGCAGGGCGAGGTGGCGGGCGGCATCGTCGTGATGCGGTTCGGGGAGAACGCCCTCACGGTCATCGAGCGGGTCAAGGCCAAGCTGAAGGAGATGGAGCCCTCGATGCCGAAGGGCGTCAAGGTCGTCGCCACCTACGACCGGAGCGACCTGATCCGGGAATCCATCGCGACGGCCAACGAGAGCCTCGCCGAGGAGCTGATCGTCACCGGCGTGCTGATCATCGGCTTCCTCCTCCACCTCCGCTCCGCCCTGCTCCCGATCCTGACCCTGCCGCTGGCCATCCTGATCTCCTTCATCGCGATCTACTTCACGGGCGTCGGGCTGCACATCATGTCGCTCGGCGGCATCATCGTGGCGATCGGGGACATGGTGGACGCGGCGATCGTGATGGTGGACAACGCTCACAAGCGCCTGGAGGAATGGGAACGGGGCGGCCGTGAAGGAGACCGGACGCAGGTGCTCATCGAATCGGCCAGGGAAGTCGGGCCGGCCATGTTCGCCTCCTTGCTCGTGATCGCCGTGTCCTTCCTGCCGGTCTTCGTCCTGGAGGCGCAGGAAGGCCGGATGTTCAAGCCCCTGGCCTTCACCAACTTCCTGGGCATTGCGGCCTGCGCGGTGCTGGCGATCACGCTGATCCCGGCCGCCCTCCCGACCGTCATGCGCGGCCGGATCTTCCCAGAGCAGCGGCACCCGGTCAGCCGGCTCCTGCAGGCCCTCTATTCACCCGTGCTGCGGGCGGCGCTGCGCCACCGGCTCGTCGTGCTGCTTCTGGCCGTCGCCCTATTGGCGAGCGTCGTCCCCGCCTACCAGCGGCTGGGCTCCGAGTTCATGCCGCCGCTGTACGAGGGCACGATCCTCTACATGCCGACCACGCCGCCGGGCCTCTCGGTCACCGAAGCCGCCAGGCTGCTGCAGACGATGGACCGGAAGCTCCGCGCCTTTCCCGAAGTCGAGCAGGTCTTCGGGAAGGCGGGCCGGGCCGAGACTTCGACCGACCCGGCGCCGTTCAGCATGATGGAAGTGGTCGTGACGTTGAAGCCGAAGGCCCGGTGGCGGCCCGGCCTGAGCCACGAGGCGCTCGTGGACGAGATGGACCGGGCCTTGCAGTTTCCGGGCGTGACCAACGCCTGGACCATGCCGATCAAGAACCGCATCGACATGCTGACGACCGGCATCCGGACTCCGGTCGGCATCAAGGTCTTCGGGCCGGACTTGAAGCAGATCGAAGAGATCGGCAAGCGCATCGAGGCGGCGGCGAAGGACGTGCCCGGCACCCGCAGCGTCTACGCGGAGCGGGTCTCCGGCGGTTATTTTCTCGACTTCGACATCAACCGCGAGGAGATCGCCCGCTACGGGCTCAAGCTGATGGACGTCGGACGGATCATCGAAACGGCCATCGGAGGCGAGAACATCGCGACCACGATCGAGGGGCGCGAGCGCTACCCGATCAACGTCCGCTACCTGCGCGAGCTGCGCGACGATCCGGAAAAGCTCAAGCGGGTCCTGGTGGACACGCCGACCGGCGCGCAGGTGCCGCTGGCGCAACTGGCGGCGCTCCGGTTCGTGAGCGGGCCGCCCATGATCCGCGACGAGAACGGCATGCTGGCCGGCTACGTCTACCTCGACATGGCCGGACGGGACGTGGGCGGCTACGTGGACGACCTCAAGCGGGTCGTGCGCGCGCAGGTGCCGCTGCCGCCCGGCTACACGATCGCCTGGTCCGGCCAGTACGAGTTCATGCAGCGGGCCTGGGAGCGGCTGCAGCTCGTGGTCCCGCTGACCCTGCTCATCATCTTCGTCCTGTTCTATTTCACGTTCCGGTCCGTGGCCGAGACCTGGATGGTCATGCTGGGCCTGCCCCTGGCCCTCGTCGGCGCCGTCTGGTACCTGGCCGAGCTGAACTACAACATGAGCATCGCGGTCTGGGTCGGCATCATCACCGTGGTAGGCACGGCCGCCGAAACCGGCGCGGTCATGCTGGCCTACCTGGACGAAGCCTGCAAGCGGCGCCAGGCGGCGGGCGGGCTCAAGACGATCGAAGACCTGATCGAGACCGTGCACGCGGGCGCGGTCGAGCGCGTCCGGCCGATGGCGATGATCGGGCTGGTGGACGTACTCGGGCTGGTGCCGGTCATGCTGGCGACCGGTACGGGCGCGGACGTGATGAAGCGGGTGGCGGCCCCGCAGGTCGGCGGGGTCTTCTCCGCCATGATCCTGACCTTGATCGTGATCCCGCCGATCTACGTCCTCTGGCGACGGTGGAAAGAGAGATAAGGAGGACCACCCCTGAACCGATGCGTGGGCTTCCGTGGCAATTCAAGGTGGAATGTGGCATCTACTTTAGCGTGATGAGGAAGGGACTATGGCCTGGAAAGCACTGACGCCCATAGGGCTTGCAGTCACCTTGTTGGGCAGTAGCGGATGCGCGTCACAGCCGGCCCAGAAGCTTCTCCCCGCCCCGGCGGGCACACCAACTGCCGCGGCTCAATACAATGTCGAAGGAATCCAGGCCTATGATCAAGGCCAATGGGAGCGCGCCAAGCAACGATTCGAGGCGGCTATCCAGGCGTCACCGGAACTGGCGGAAGCCCATTACAACCTCGGCCTGGCGTTGTACAAACTGGGGAATCTCCAAGAGGGCGACAAGCACTTCATGAAGGCGGCCAACCTGGCCCCAGGGCACAAGGTCATCTGGGACTCCCCGCCCCTGCGAAACGTCTACGTGCCGTCCAAGTCCGTCGAGCCTTCCGACGGACACTTCGGCCACCGCCACTAGCAGCTCACGCGCAATATCTTGAGAAAGGAGGGACAGTCCATGGGCGACGATGTGTTCTACGTATTGGTAGGCCTGGTGGCGGGCATGCTGAGCGGGCTCATCGGCATAGGAGGAGGGATCGTGATCGTCCCCGCATTGGTCCTGCTGTTCGGCTTCTCGCAGCACCAGGCTCAAGGGACGACCTTGGCCCTCATGGTGCCGCCGATCGGACTTCCGGCGGCATGGACCTATTACAAACACGGCTCCGTCAACTTCGAGGCTGCCCTGCTCGTGTGCCTCGGCTTCTTCCTGGGCGGTTTCTTCGGAGCCAAGCTTGCGACCGGATTGCCCAACGTCATTCTCGAACGGCTGTTCGGCTTGGCCATGCTCGCGATCGCGCTGAAGATGCTCTTCGCGCGGTGACGGGGCTAACCATGCGGCAAGGAGGAGGCCTCGTGAAAATCCAGAAGCTCGTCATGGGGATTGGCGTCCTGCTCGTGGCCGGTTCGTGGAGTCTGGCCCTGACGATCGCCGGCAATCCCGAGAACGGCCGTCTGATTTACGAGCGGCTCTGTCTTCGCTGCCACGGCGAGGCGCTCGACGGGAAAGGACCGGCAGCGAGATCGCTCAGCGTGCCGCCCGCGGACTTTCACGCCTACTCCTCTCGAGTGAAAGACGATTTCGAGCTGCTGCTGACGATCCAGCGGGGCAGAACGTTCACGGAGATGCACCAATGGGAGGACAAGTTGACGGACAAGGAGATCCGCGACGTCGTCGCCTACATCCGCAGCGCGATCCCCGGTGTCAAGCCATAAGCCGCTGGAGGCGCCGGCACGAGGATGTTAGCAAGCCCGGATCAAATGGATGAAATGATGCCACCGTCTCTTCGACTTGCCCTCATCCTATCGGCTTGCGCCGTCCTGCTCGCGCTAGCGGGCTGCGTGGGCATGTATCCGGACCGTCTCATCGCGCGGCAGGACCATGCCGGGCTCGCCCTCCATTACGCCCACGAGGCTCGAGAGCTGAACGAGAAGGCGCATGAGTGGGAGACCCTGGCCAAGCTGTATGAGAAGCATCCCGACGTGAACGCGAAAGCCGAGACGGCTCAGTTCGCCGAACGTTGCCGGACGATCGCCCGGCACTTGAGGCAGGCAGCGGAGGAAGCCGAGACGCTGGCTGCCGCCCACCAACAGACTCTCTCAAAGAACGCATCCGATCCACGTCCGTGATGAGTTTTGAGTCACCGGCATCGGGGCTCAGGCCGCTTCCAACGGCGAGCAATTGAGCGATCCCCCCAGTCCGTACATGTCGAGGCGTAATGAAACAGGTTGCCCGGCCCCCTCGGTCCCAAATTTCTACACGTGGGAACGGCATGTCAGTGTACGAAATTGTACGCCATACGTAAGCCCTTGATACCCTTGTAACTCACAAGCCATCCTTCGCGATCCTTGAGGCCTGGCTTTTGCTCTGTGCCAGTGGCCTCTCGATTGGGTTCTGAGCCGGTCCGCCAACTCAGAGCTGTCATGACCACTGCTTCATTATCATCCGAGAGCAACAAGCTGTACCGGCGCCTGCCTCTGCTGATCCTCGCCATCGGTCTCATGGCGGTGCTCAGCGGCGTTCTCGCTTTGCGCTACCTCCAAACCAGGATGATCGGCACGGCCGGCGAGGGGCTGGCCCTGGCCGCCTCGGACATCGCAGACAAACTCAGCCACGAACTCTTCGAACGATACACCGGCTTGCAGATCTTCGCCAGGACGGCTGAAACCTACATGCACGACCGTTCAGCCTTGACCGCCTATCTCGAGACGGTACGGCGGGTGTATCCCGTGTATCTCTGGCTTGCCGTCGCCGATGCGACGGGGACGATCATCGCTTCGACCGATCCGGCCAGTGTCGGAAAGGATCGCAGCCGGCAGCCCTGGTTCCAATTCGCCAGCGGCGAAGCTCAGGTCTATGTCGGTGAGGTCTCGTCCTCTCCGGACGCCGGCAAATCGCGGGTCGTCTCGATCGCCGCCCCGATCACCGATCGGCCGGGCCGGTTCGCCGGCGCCGTGGTC
Source organism: Nitrospirota bacterium (assembly GCA_040757595.1). Taxonomy (NCBI): domain Bacteria; kingdom Pseudomonadati; phylum Nitrospirota; species Nitrospirota bacterium. The sequence continues at coordinate 8,148 of JBFLWP010000016.1, forward strand.
GCCCATGTCGGAATAGCAGCACTGGAGGATACGGCGGTCAGGAGCCTCCGCAGCTTCCAGGCTATGAAAGGATACTACGGTCGCCTCGAATATGAGCTGCTGACCAGCTCCGGAGAGGTGTTCGTGGATTCCCTCAAGCGGGGAGAGGAATCATTGAACCTCAAACACCTGGGGCTGCCGTCCGCGGAACTCCTCTCGGCAGGCAAGCCCGGCTACGTGAGCGAGATGCACCTCCGTCGCCACGTCCCCGTCCTCACCGGCTACGCCCAGACGGAGGGCTATGGCCGGTTCCCGGGACTGAAGTGGGGCATCCTCATTCGACTCGACGAACGCGACGTCCTCTCCCCGATCCGCAAGGTACAAAGGGTCCTGGCCCTCGTAGCCGCCCTGGTATTCGTCCCCGTCTTGGGGTTCCTTCTCTGGACCAGCGCTCGGCTCCGTCGCGAGGGGGCCCAGGCGCAGGAACAGCACGCCCGCGCGCAGGAAGCCGAGCAGAGAATCCGCGACATCGTCGAGCACAGCACGAACCTGTTCTATTCGCACACCCCGGACCATGTCCTGACCTACCTGAGCCCTCAGGCTCGAACCTACCTCGGATACGATCCGGCGGAGGCCCGCATTAGATGGACAGAGTTTCTCACTGACAATCCCTGCAATCAAAAGGGCGTCGAGCTGACCCAGCGGGCCATTGACACGGGCCAGGCCCAGCCGCCCTATGAGCTGGAGCTCAAGACGAAGGACGGGCGCGTGATCTGTGTAGAAGTCCATGAAGCGCCCGTCGTGCGGGACGGCAAGACCGTGGCCGTCGTCGGCTCGCTGACCGACATCACCGAGCGCAAGAAAGCGGAAGCGGCTCTGCAGGAGGCCAACGCAAGGCTATCCGCGCTCATCAGCTCGTCGCCGCTCGCCATCGCCGTCCTGAATCCGGACGGCAGGGTGGGCCTGTGGAACCCGGCGGCGGAGGCCATGTTCGGCTGGACGCGCGACGAAATCATCGGGCGCTCGCTCCCGATCGTGCCCCCGGGCCGGATGGAAGAGCACCTAGCCCTCCGGTCCCGGACCTTGAAGGGCGAGGCTATCACCGGGATTGAGCTCGTCAGGCAGAAGAAGAGCGGAGCGTCGATCACGATCAGCCTGTCCACGGCCCCCTTGCGGGACTCCAACGGCACAATCACCGGCATCCTGGGCATCATGACCGACGTCACGCAGGCTAAACAGCTCGAGCACCACGCCCGGAGGTTGGAGCACATGGCACTGCTCGGCCAGTTGATGGGCGGGATCGCGCACGAGATCAAGAACCCCCTGTTCGTCCTGACCGGTTCCATGCAACTGCTGAACGACCGGCTGGCCAACAAGGAATATGCCGACCTTCGGGGCGATCTCGACAGGATGGACGAAGCCGCGAAGCGCATGATGCAGAGCATCCAGCGGTTCCTGACCCTGGCGCGGCCGGCCCCTCCGGCACAGGAGGTTTGCGCGGTGCAGGCCATCCTCCAGCAAACCCTGGACTTTCTGCGTCACGAATTTCTCACGAATCAGGTCAGTGTGGAGGCCAATCTCACCCCCGATCTCCCTTCTATTGAGTCCGATCCGAGGCTGCTCCAAGAGGTCTTCCTGAACCTCGTTGTGAACGCGGTCCAGGCCATGCGCGAGGCGCACGGGAAGGGGAAGCTGACCGCGTCTCCGCGTCCCCGCGTCCCCGCGTCGGATCATGCAGGACACGGCGACACGGAGAAGGGGCGACGCAGCGACATTGACCACTGGATTGAAGTCAGGATCCAGGACGACGGGCCGGGGGTCGCGCCGGAGCACCGGGACAAGCTCTTCGAGCCCTTCTTCACAACGAAGCCGCCCGGCATCGGCACCGGGCTCGGCCTCTGGACCGTGCGCTCTAACCTGACCACGCTCGGCGGCGCCGTGACCTTCGAGACCGAGGTCGGACAGGGCACCACCTTCATCGTCCGACTGCCTCTGGTGAGAGAACAGACGCGGGGATGGGGGGGACACGGAGGCGCGGTGAGTGAGAACCGACGCAGAGACACGGCGAAGGGGTGAAACGGCGAGCGCCGCGTCTCCCCGTCTCCCTTTCCCCGCGTCGCTTTTGCCTCCGCGTCGGCTGCCCAAGGCGCCCCGTGACCCGTTCCCCTTCCCAGTCCGGGCGGCTTCGTGGATAATGCCATCCCATGCCCTGGTTGGTCTTCCTCCTCAGCGCCGTCGCCGTCGTCCTCGCCGGGACGAAACTCTCGGAGTACGGCGATGAGATCTCGGAACTCACCGGCCTCGGCCGCCTGTGGATCGGCGTGGTCTTCATGGCCGCCGCCACCTCCCTGCCGGAAGTGTTCACCACCGTGAGCGCCGCCTGGCTGGGCGCCCCGAACCTGGCGGCCGGGGACCTTTTCGGCGCGGTCATGACCAACATGTTGACCTTGGGGATCATTGACCTGGTCCATCGCCAGAAGCGCGTGTGGCAGCAGGCGGCCCTCGGGCATACGCTGGTCGCCTCCCTGGCCATGGCACTGGTCGGCCTCGCCGCCCTGTTCGTCACGGTGAAGCTCAACGTGGCCCTCTGGGGCATCGGGCTCGACAGCTCGCTGCTCATCCTCGTCTACGTCCTGGGCATGCGGGTTGTGTTTCGTCAGGAGGACGTGGAACGCCGGCGGAGGGAGCAGGAACGGATCGTGGAGGCGCTGGAGGCGGCGGAAGCGCGGACCGAAGGCCGGAAGGCCGAGCTTCGCCGGGCGGCGGTCGGCTTCGCCGCCTCCGCCCTGGCTCTGCTGGCCGCCGCGCCGTTCCTGGCCTCCTCGGCCAGGGAGATCGCCGACCTGACCGGCATCGGCACGACGCTCATCGGCACGACGCTGGTCGCCCTCACCACGTCGCTGCCGGAGCTGGTCACCTCGCTGGCCGCCGTGCGCCTGGGCGCCTTCGACCTGGCCGTGGGCAACCTCTTCGGCAGCAACGCCTTCAACATGAGCGCGTTCTTCTTCGCGGACCTGGCCTACCGGTCCGGGCCCCTGCTCGGCTCCGTACAGGGCGCGCACGTCGCCACGGCCCTGTTCGGCATTCTCCTGATGAACGTGGGGCTGATGGGGATCATCTACCGGGCGGAGAAGCGCTTTCTCTTCATCGAGCCGGACAGCCTGCTCATGATCGTGGGCTACACTCTGGGGATTTGGGTCCTGTTCCGGCTGGCGGGATGAAGACGACGACGAATCCGGAACGCCGAACGATGAACGGACCATGGCACGCGACGGCGCCGGAGGCGTTGGCCGGCGAGCTGCACACGAGCCTGGACTCGGGGCTGAGCGGCCGCGACGCCCGCGAGCGGCTCGCCGCGCAGGGGCCCAACGTCCTGCCGGAGGCGCCGCCCGCGTCTCCGCTCCGCCTGTTCCTGGCGCAGTTCGAGAGCCTCATCATCTGGGTCCTGATCGGCGCGGCGGTTCTGTCCGGGCTGCTCGGCGAATGGGTGGACCTCGGGGCCATCCTCGCCATCGTGCTGCTCAACGCCCTGCTCGGCTTCGTCCAGGAATACAAGGCGGAGCGATCGCTGGCGGCGCTCAAGAAGCTCTCGACCGCGACCGCCCGCGTGATCCGGGACGGCGCCGTGCACGTCGTGCCCGCGAGCGACCTGGTTCCCGGCGACCTGATCCTGGTGGAGGCGGGCGACCACGTGCCGGCCGACGCCCGGCTGGTCTATGCCACGGCGCTCCGGACCCATGAAGCCTCACTGACCGGCGAGTCCACGCCCGTGGACAAGACCGCCCGGGCTCTGACCGGCGACCGGCTGCCGCTGGCCGACCGAACCAACCTGCTCTTCCTCGGAACCAGCGTCACGGCCGGCAAGGGCCGGGCGCTCGTGGTCGCCACCGGCACCGGGACCGAGCTGGGCCGCATCGCCAGCCTGCTGCAGAAGGCGCCGGTCGAGCCGACCCCGTTGCAGAAGCGGCTGGGGCAGCTCGGCCACTTCCTGCTCTTCCTATCCCTGGGCATCGTGACGGTCGTCTTCCTGCTGGGCCTCTGGCGGGGCGAGCCGCTCGTGGGCATGTTCCTCACCGCAGTCAGCCTCGCCGTCGCCGCGATCCCGGAGGGGCTGCCGGCCATCGTCACGATGACCCTGGCTCTGGGCGTGACGCGCATGGCCAGGCGCCACGCCCTCATCCGCCGGCTGCCCGCCGTCGAGACCTTGGGCTCGACCACGGTGATCTGCACGGACAAGACCGGCACGTTGACCAAGAACGAGATGACCGTGACGAGGCTCTTCCTGCCCGGGCGGCTCTTCGAGGTGACCGGCGAGGGCTATGCCCCCACAGGAGAAATACGTCAATGGTCAATGGTTAATGGTCAATGGCAAGCGGGCCATGAGCCATCACCCGTCACCCATCACCCATCACCCATCACCCATTCGAGTCTGCGCGAACTGCTCAGCGCCTTCGCCCTCTGCAACGGCGCCTCGCTCAGGGAAGAGGAGGGCGCGTGGCGCATCGTGGGCGATCCGACGGAGGGCGCTCTGCTGGTCGCGGCGGCCAAGCTGGGCCTGTGGAAGGAGCCGCTTGAGGCGGACCAGCCCCTGCTCGGGGAGGCGCCCTTCGATCCGGAGCGGAAGCTGATGACGATGGTCCGGCAAAGCCGTGGCGGCCCGGTCGCCTACGTCAAAGGAGCGCCCGACGTCCTGCTCCTGCGCTGCACCCACCATCTCACGGAGGAGGGGCGGATCGAGCCCTTGGGCGACGCCGTCAGAAAGCAGATCCTGGAGGCGAACGGGACCTTCGCGCAGGAGGCCCTGCGGGTGTTGGGGGCGGCGCGGCGCCCGTTGGACAGGGCCCCGACGGAATTCCGGGCCGACGAATTGGAGCGCGAGCTGATCTTTCTGGGACTGGCGGCCATGAAGGACCCGCTGCGCCCGGAGGCCCTCCGGGCGGTGCAGGCCGCCCGTGAGGCCGGCATCAAGACCGTCATGATCACGGGCGACCATAAGGAGACGGCGATCGCCATCGCCCGCGAGCTGGGTCTCCTGGACGGCCGGGACCGTCTGCCGGGCGAGCCGGCCCCGGCCCTCTCCGGGACCGAGCTGGACGACCTGACGGACGAGGCGCTGGCGGAGCAGGTCGAGCGGATCGCCGTCTACGCCCGCGTCTCGGCCGAGCACAAGCTCCGCATCGTCCGGGCCTGGAAGGCGCGCGGGGCGATTGCGGCCATGACCGGCGACGGGGTCAACGACGCCCCTGCCGTGAAGGAGGCCCACGTCGGGGTCGCCATGGGGTTGACCGGCACGGACGTGACCAAGGAAGCCTCGGACATGGTCGTGACGGACGACAACTTCGCCTCGATCGAGGCGGCGGTGGAGGAGGGCCGGACCATCTACGACAACATCCGGAAGTCCGTCCACTACCTGCTCTCCTGCAACCTGAGCGAAGTGCTCGTCATGCTCCTGGCCGCGCTGCTCGACCTGCCCCTGCCACTCCTGCCCGTCCAGATCCTCTGGATCAACCTGGTCACGGACGGCCTGCCCGCCCTGGCCCTGGCCGTGGACCCGGCCGATCCCGACCTCATGCGGCGGCCGCCGCGCCGGCCCAAGGCCCGGTTCCTGGAGCGGGAGCGGGTCGCGCTCATGTTCGCCCAGGGATCGTTCATGGCCCTTGTCACGATCGCGGCTTTCGCCTACTGTCTCTATGGGATGGACCAGAACCTGGACCGGGCCAGGACCGTGACCTTCACCGTGCTGGTGATGGCGCAACTCTTCCACTCGTTCAACTGCCGGAGTGACCGCCATTCGCTCGTCTCGATCGGCTGGCGGACGAACCCCCATCTCCTCTGGGCGGTCGGCGGCTCGACGCTGTTGCAGACCGCGATCATTTCCACGGCCTGGAGCCGGGAGGTCTTCAAGGTCGCCCCGTTCAACCCGGAACATTGGCTATTCGCTTTCGGGCTCGGCCTCCTGCCCCTGCTGGCGATGGAAGTCTGGAAGGCCGGGCGACGGGGCAGGGGTCCGTTGACCCTGCTCTGTCTGGGGGCTCTGGCCCTCTCCTTCCTCGGCCCGATGGGCTGCACCAGAGAGGGTGAAGAGCCCCGGGACGCCAAGCCCCCGACCGACGCGGCCCGCCCCGGCGTCGTGCGGCTCAAGCCGGAGGCGGCGGCCGCCGCAGGGGTCGCGGTCCAGCCGATCCGGCGCGGCGAGTTCCGCCAGCACCGGGACTTTCCCGCCACGGTCCAGCCCAACCAGAACGAGCTGGCCGAGGTCACGACCCTGGTGCGCGGGCGGGTCGTGGAGGTCTACGTGGACTTCGGGCAGGACGTGAAGAAGGGGACCGAGCTCGCCCGGCTGGACAGCAGCGAGCTGGGGCTCGCGGAGGCCGATTACCTCAAGGACCTGGCCAAGCTGCACGAGGCCGAGCGGGCCTACGAGCGGGCCCGGGACCTCCTGCACGACAAGGCGATCAGCCTGGCCGAGTTCCAGCGCAAGGAGGCGGAGGCCCTCGGCGCCAGGTCGGAGGCCCGCGAATCGCGCAACCGCCTGGGCGTGCTGGGCGTGAACGAGGAGGAGATCGCCCGCCTGGAGAAGGAACAGACGATCCGGTCCACGGTTTCGATCAAGGCCCCCTTCGCGGGACGGATCATCAAGCGCAACGTCGCCCGCGGGGAAGTCATGGAGACCACCGACGAGCTGTTCACGCTGGCCGATCTTTCCGACGTCTGGGTCATCGCCAACGTCCCCGAGAAGGACGTGCGGTTCATCAAGTCCAGCCACGTGGTGGACGTCCGGCTCGCCGCCTACCCGAACGAGGTGTTTCACGGCAAGATCACCTACGTGGGGGACGTGCTGGACCCGGCGACCCGCACGATGAAGCTCCGGGTCACCGTCCCCAATCCGGACGGGCGGCTCAAGCCCGAGATGTTCGCCACGGTCCGGGTCTACGGGGAGCCGGAGCGCCAGGCGCTGGCCGTCCCCCTCTCGGCCGTCCTGCGGGACGCGGGCGCGCCGATGGTCTTCGTGCTGGCCGGGCCCGGCCAGTTCGAGGCGCGGGCCGTGAAGCTGGGCGAAGAGAGCGCGGAGCTGGTCAAGGTCCTGGACGGGCTGCGGGAGGGTGAGCAGGTGGTGACGGCCGGCGCCTTCGCGCTCAAGTCCGAGGCGGAAAAGTACAAGATCGAGCCGACGCGATGATCGCGGCGATTCTCGCCTTCTCCCTGCGCCAGCGCCTCCTCGTGGCCGCCACGGCCTGCCTCCTGGCCGTCGGCGGGGTCTACGCCTACCGGGCCCTCCCCATCGACGCCTTTCCCGACGTCACGAACATCCAGGTGCAGATCCTGACCGAGGCCCCCGGCCTCTCGCCCGTGGAAGTGGAACGGTTCATCACGTTCCCGCTGGAGCTCCAGATGACGGGCCTGCCCCGCCTGACGGAGATCCGGTCCATCTCCAAGTTCGCCCTCTCGCAGGTCACGGTGGTCTTCGACGACCAGACGGACATCTACCGGGCCCGCCAGCTCGTGCTGGAGCGGCTGGCCGAGGCCAAGGGCCGCCTGCCGGAAGGCGTCGAGCCGGTCATGGCGCCGGTCATGACCGGGCTCGGGGAGATCTACCAATACTACCTCGCCGGACCGGAGCCGTCCGCCGACGGGGCGTCCCCCGAGAGCCGGCTGATGACCATGCGGACGGTGCAGGACTGGGTCATCCGCCCGGCCCTCAAGAGCGTGCCCGGCGTGATCGACGTGGACTCGCTGGGCGGCTTCGTCAAGCAGTACCAGGTGCTCGTCCATCCCTCCAGGCTCAGGAAATACAACCTGACCCTGCACGAGATCTTCGATGCGGTGGCCCGGAACAACGCGAACGCGGGCGGCAACGTGCTCGAGCGGCACGCGGAGCGGGCGATCGTGCGGGGCGTGGGGCTGATCCGCACGGTCGAGGACATCGAGAACATCGTCGTCAAGGCGGAGGCCGGCACGCCCGTGTTCGTCCGCGACGTGGCCGAGGTCCGGATCGGCCACGCGGTCCGGCACGGGGCCGCGATCCTGAACGGCGAGCGGGAGGTGATGGCCGGGATCGTGCTCATGCTCCGGGGCGCCAACGCGCGCGAGGTGGTCGAGCGGGTGAAGGACCGGGTCGAGGCGATCCACCGGGACGGCCTCCTGCCGGACGGGCTGCGGATCGTCCCCTTCTACGACCGGAGCGACCTCGTGAACGCGGCGGTGGAGACCGTCTCCGGGGCGGTGCTCGAGGGGGTCGGGCTCGTCACGCTGATCCTGTTCGTCCTGATCGGGAACGTCCGGAGCGCGATCGTGGTCATGGCGACCCTCTGCCTGACCCCGCTCGTCACGTTCCTCGTCATGGGCCGGGTCGGGCTCTCGGCCAACCTGATGTCGCTCGGCGGGCTGGCCATCGCGATCGGGGAGATCGCCGACGCCTCGATCGTGATGGTCGAGAACATCCACCGGCACCTCTCGCAGCCCCACGACGCCTCGCGGAGCCGGCTGCACGTGGTGCTGCAGGCCGCGAAGGAGGTGGGCCGCCCCACGGTCTTCGGCGTCCTCATCATCTGCATCGTGTATCTGCCGATCATGACCCTCTACGGGATGGAGGGGAAGATGTTCGCCCCGCTGGCCTACACGATGGTCATCGCGCTGCTGGTGTCCCTGGCCCTGACCCTGACCCTCTCCCCCGTGCTCTCCTCGCTGCTGCTGAGCGGGCGCGGGACGGACCAGGAGACCGTGGCGGCCCGCTGGGCCAGGCGGCTCTACGCACCCGTCCTCAGCCGGGCGCTGGAGCGGCGCGGGCTCGTGGTAACCGGCTCCGCCCTCCTCCTGATCGGCACCGTCGCGCTGACCCCCTTCCTGGGCCGGGAGTTCATCCCGATCCTCGACGAGGGGGCGCTCACGCCCCAGGTCATCCGGCTGCCCAGCGTCTCCCTGGCCGAGTCCATCGAGATGGAAAAGCGCGTGCAGAAGGCCATGCTGGAGTTCCCCGAGGTGCGGACGGCGGTCGGGAAGATCGGCCGCTCCGAGATCGCCTACAGCCCGGAGGAGCCCAACGAGAGCGACCCGGTCGTGACGCTGCGGCCGAGGGACACTTGGACCACCGCCCAGACGAAGGCCGGCCTGGTGGACGCGATCCGGCGGCGGCTGGCCGACGTTCCGGGCATCTCGATCCTGATGAGCCAGCCGATCCAGGAGCGGGTGGACGAGCTGATCTCCGGCATCCGGACCGAGTGCGCGATCAAGCTCTACGGCGACGATCTGGATACGCTCAAGGCCAAGGCCGACGAGATCGCCGAGATCATGCAGACCGTGCGGGGCGTCAAGGACCTGAAGGTCGAGCAGATCGCCGGCCAGCCCTACCTGACCGTGGACATTGACCGGCACAAGATCGCCCGCCACGGGATCAACGTGGCGGACATCCAGGAGATCGTCACGACCGCGATCGGCGGCAAGCCGGCCACCACCGTGTACGAGGGCGAGCGCCGGTTCCAGCTCTTCCTGCGCTTCCCCGTGGAGTACCGGAACAGCGCGCGGGCGATCGGGGACATCCTGGTCCGGTCCTCCTCGGGCGCGCCGATCCCGTTGAGCGAGCTCGCCGCGATCGAGTGGCGCGAGGGGCCGGCGCGGATCAGCCGCGAGCAGGTGCGCCGCCGGATCTACGTGGGGTTCAACGTGGTGGGCCGCGACATCGGGGGCGTCGTGGAGGAGGGCCGCCAGAAGCTGGCCGCGCAGCTTCACCTGCCGCAGGGCTACACGGTCGTCTGGGGCGGCGCCTTCGAGAACATGGAGCGGGCCATGGCCCGGCTCCAGATCATCGTGCCGCTCTCGGTCGGCTTGATCTTCTTCCTCCTCTTCCTCTCCTTCCATTCGGTCCGCTACGCGCTCCTGATGCTCCTCAACCTGCCCTTCGCCCTGATCGGCGGGGTGGCGGCCCTCTGGGTCAGCGGCCAGTACCTGAGCGTCCCGGCCTCGATCGGCTTCATCAGCCTCTTCGGGGTCGCGGTCGGCAACGGCATCCTGCTCGTCTCCACGATCACCCAGCTCCGCGAGCCGGGGCCGGGACAAGAACGAGGGATGGCGCTCGACGAGGCGATCGTGACCGGCTGCTCCCTCCGGCTGCGCCCGGTCCTGATGACGATGCTGACGACCCTGCTCGGCCTGCTGCCCCTGCTTCTGGCCCAGGGAACCGGCGCCGAGGTCCAGCGGCCCCTGGCGACGGTGACGATCGGCGGACTGGTCACCTCCACCGCCCTGACCCTCCTCGTCCTCCCGGCCCTCTACCGCTGGGTGGAGGAGCGCCGGCCGGCGGCCGGCCAGTCTTGACGGGATCACCGGTGTTGCCGTGCCGCGGGGAACCTTGCTAGGCTTCGACCGGCAAGGGGGAAGCCATGACGTCCCGTGACCTGCTCAGCCCGTTGCTCTGCCTGCCGCTCTTCATCGCTGCTCCATCGGCGGCCTGGGCGGCCGAGAACTCAGCTCCCCTCTTCGACAACCTCGGCTCCTACCACCATGCGATCTCGACCGGATCGCCGCAGGTCCAGCGGTATTTCGACCAGGGCATGGTCCTCTCCTTCGCCTTCAACCATGCGGAGGCGATCCGCTCGTTCCGCGAAGCGATCCGGCTCGACCCGGACTGTGCCATGTGCCACTGGGGCGTCGCCTACGCCCTCGGCCCCAACATCAACAGCGACATGGACCGGAAGGGCGCCCGCGAGGCCTACAAGGCGATCCGGCTTGCGCTGAAGAAGGCCGACCGGGCGACCGAGGCGGAGCAGGCCTACGTCCGGGCGCTCGCCGTCCGTTACGCCGCCAAGCCTCCGTCCGACCGCAAGGCCCTGGATCTTGCCTATGCCGACGCGATGCGGGACCTGGCCCATCGTTTCCCGGACGACGTGGACGCGGCGACGCTCTTCGCCGAATCCCTGATGGACACGACGCCCTGGCACTACTGGACCGAGGACGGGCAGCCGGGGCCGGTCACGGAGGAATTGGTCGCAACCCTGGAGTCCGTGCTGGCCCGGGCTCCCGAGCATCCCTTCGCCCTGCACCTCTACATCCACGCGATGGAGGCCTCCCCGACCCCGGAACGGGCCGAGGCGGCAGCGGACCGGCTGGGTCCGCTCGTGCCCGGAGCCGGACACCTGGTCCACATGCCCGCCCACATCTACCTGCGGATCGGCCGGTACTCTGACGCGGAGGTGGCCAACGCCAAGGCGGCCGCTGCCGACGAGGCCTACTTCGCCCACAGCGATCACAGTCATGCCGAAGGCCTCTACGCAGCCGGCTACTATTTGCACAACATCCACTTCCTCTGGCAGGCGGCGCTGTTCGAAGGGCGAAGCCATGTCGCGCTGGAGGCGGCCAGGAAGCTCGCGCGGGAGGTCACGCCTGGGCGGCTCAAAGCCCACCCGGAGGCGGAGCACTTCCTGCCGATCCCGCTCTTCACGCTGGCGCGGTTCGGCCGGTGGGACGAGATCCTGGCCGAGCCCAAGCCGCCCGCCGCGCACCGCTACCACCGGGCCATGTGGCACTACGCGCGCGGGCTGGCGCTCGCGGCAGGGGGCCGGCTCAAGGAAGCGGGCCGGGAAGCTCGACAGTTGGACCGGCTGGCCGCCGGCCTGAAACGGAAGGCCGGCGCGGAGACTCCGTCGGTCCCGGCCGCCGACCTCGTCGCCCTGGCCGGGCACCTGCTGGCGGCCGAGATCGCCGACCGCGGAGGCCGCTCCGACGAGATGCTCCGCCACTATCGGGACGCGGTTCAGATCCAGGATCGGCTGCCCTACATGGAGCCCCCCTACTGGTACTATCCGGTTCGTCAGGATTTGGGGATGGCGCTGCTGCGGCTGGGACGTCCAGGGGAGGCCGAGGAGGCCTTCCGTGAGTCGCTTCGCCGCCATCCCCGCAACGGCTGGTCGCTTTACGGCCTCGCCCAGAGCCAGAAACAACAGGGCAAGGCCGAGGCGGTCGAGACGCAGCGGCGCTTCGAGGAGGCTTGGGCGAGGGCGGACGTGCCGCTCGCCGATTTACACTTCTGAGCGGCTTTGCCGAGGTGACGATGAAACGCCGTGCGCAATCCGGGACCATTCGGGTGAAGCGGGCCTACGAGCCGGCGAGCTCCAAGGACGGAGCACGCTTTCTGGTGGATCGCCTCTGGCCGCGCGGGCTCACGAAGACCGCCCTCAAGCTCGACGGCTGGCTGAAGGAGGCGGCTCCGAGCGACGGGCTGCGTCGCTGGTTTTCCCACGATCCGGAGAAGTGGGTTGAGTTCCGGCGCCGCTACTCGGCCGAGCTGGACGGCAAGCCGGAGACCTGGCAGCCGATCCTGGAGGCGGCCAGGAAGGGCCCGATCACGCTCCTCTTCGGAGCCAAGGACCGGGCGCACAACAACGCAGTCGCGCTCAAATCCTACCTGGAATCCAAGTTTTTCTCATCTGTAGCGTTCCGCTCCAACGTCCCTCCCCCAGTTGTAGCAAGATGCCATCTGAAAACGGTTGAGGGTCTTCTCTAACCGACGGCTTTCCTTCATAAATCCCGATAACGCCGGCGTTCGTCGGTGGCCCGTGCCTTGCTACTTTCCATCGAATCCGCAAGGATGAGGGTCGTTGTCCGCCGACCCTCCGAGCGACCGAGCGGGGCGCGATGTTTCAGGTGCAACGGAAAGAGCGGGTCATCGGCTTGGCCTTGGCTGCCGCCGTCGCGATCGGCGGATTCGCCGCCATGACGGAGTGGCTCCGCAACCAGCGGCTGCCCGACGGCCTGATCCAGGCCAACGGGCGGATCGAGGGCGATCATGTCACCATTGCCAGCAAGTTCCCGGGACGGGTTCAGGCCCTGCTCGCCCGCGAGGGCGACGTCGTCAAAGCGCGGCAGGTTCTGATTCAGATCGACGACGTCCAGACGAGGGCCAAGGTCGAGCAGGCCCGGCGGGCGTTCGAGACCGTTGAAGCGCAGGTCCAGGCGGCCCACACCTCGCTCGCCGTGTTGAATCTGGAGGTGCCGCTGGCCATCGAGGCCGCGGACGAGCGGGTCACCAGCGCCCGTGCGGCCGTGGCCAAGGCCGAGGCGGTGGAGTACGAAGCGCGTCGCGACGCGGAGCGGATCCGTCCGCTGGTGGCCGAGCAGGCCGTGTCGCAGCAGCAGCACGACCAGGCCGAGGCCCGATGGACCGTGGCCAAGAACGACCTGAAGGCGGCCAAGGCCGCGTTGCTTCAGTCGAGGAAGGAATTGGCGCAGGCGGAGCTGGGCTGGAAGAGGATTCACGCGAAGGAAAGCGAGGTGGCGGCACTGGAGCGCCAGCGCGACCAGGCGGAGGCGGCCCTGAACGAAGCGGACAGCGTGCTGGCCGACCTGACCCTCGTCGCGCCGACCGACGGGACGGTGACGACCCGCTTCGTGGACGTGGGGGAAGTCGTCGCGACCGGCGCCCCGCTGCTCGAGCTCGTGGACCTGGACCGGCTCTACCTCAAGGTCTACGTCCCCGAGGTGCAGATCGGCAAGCTTCGCCTGGGATTGCCGGCCCGCATCTACACGGATGCGTTTCCGGACCAGCCCTTCGAGGCGACGGTCAAATACATCGCCTCGCGGGCCGAGTTCACGCCGAAGGAAGTCCAGACCCCGGACGAGCGGGTGAAGCTCGTCTATGCGGTGAAGCTCTATCTCACCGAAAACCCGCAGCACCGGCTGACGCCCGGATTGCCCGCGGACGCGGTGATCCGGTGGCGCGACGACGTGGCCTGGGCGAAGCCGAAGTGGTGAACCAAACGCAAGGCGTGAAACGTGATGAGTGATCGGTGATGGGTGGTGAAGAGATGATCGAAGAGGACAGGACCGTCACCAGTTCACCGGTCGCGCATCACCCGTCACCCATCACCCACGACGAGATCGTGCGCGTGGCCGGCTTTGGCAAGCGGTACAAGAAGCAGGTCGCCGTTCAGGGCGTGGATCTCACCATCCGGCGCGGCGAGCTGTACGGCCTGATCGGCCCGGACGGAGCCGGCAAGAGCAGCCTGATGAAGGCAATCGCCGGCGTGCTGACGTACGACGAGGGAGCGGTGGAGGTGTTCGGCATCGCCGTGGACTCCGAGCGAGCCGCGGAACGGGTGAAACACCGCCTCGGCTTCCTGCCTCAGGGGCTCGGTCTCAACCTGTACCCGGAGCTCTCCGTCGAGGAGAACATCGACTTTTTCGCCCGCCTGCGTCTGGTGCCTGAACGCGAACTGGCCGAACGGAAGGCCCGCCTGCTCGCCATGAGCCGGCTGGACCGCTTCCGGGATCGCGTCATGAAGCATCTCTCCGGCGGCATGAAGCAAAAACTCGGGCTGATCTGCACGCTCGTCCACGAACCGGACTTTCTCATCCTGGACGAGCCGACGACCGGCGTGGACCCGGTCTCCCGGCGGGACTTCTGGGCCATTGTGTCCGAGCTCGTGCAGGAACGGGGCATGACGGCCCTCGTGTCCACCGCCTACATGGACGAAGCGGCGCGCTTCCACCGGCTGTCCTTCATGTCGAGCGGGCGCGTCCTGGCCTCCGGTTCGCCGCTCGACATTCAATCGCTCGTTCCCGGCACCAAGGTGACCGTGCAGGCCGAGCCCCAGGTCGAGGCCCTGATTCGCCTGAAGAAGACGTTCCCCCACGTCGAAGCGGTGGGTCCGTTCCTGCACGTCTTCGCGGAAGGAGCCGAGCCGGCGGCAGCGGCCCGGCGGATCGAATCCGCCCTGGGGGACATCAAGGCGGGCCGCCTGCAGGCGGAGGAGCCGGAGCTCGAAGACGTGTTCGCCGCCCTGTTGCTCAGACAGGAGGGCCACCAGGATGCCGGCGATCTCCGCGGCGGCGCCCCGTTGCAGCGCCAGCGGGACGGGCTGGCCATCGAAGCGCGGAACCTCGTCCGCGATTTCGGGGCCTTTCGTGCGGCGGATCGGGTCAGCTTCCAGGTCAAACAGGGGGAGATCTTCGGCCTCCTGGGAGCCAACGGCGCGGGAAAGACCACGGTCATCAAGATGCTGACCGGCATCCTGCCGCCCAGCGGGGGAGAAGGCCTGGTCGCCGGAGCCGACATGCGCGGGACCGGCGGGGCCATCAAAGAGCGGATCGGCTACATGTCCCAGGCGTTCTCGCTGTACCTGGACCTGACGGTGGTCGAGAACATCCGCCTCTTCGCCGGGATCTACGGCCTCGGCAAGCGGGAGACGAACGAGCGGCTGGAGTGGATCGTGCACATGGCGGGGCTGGCCGGCTACGAGTCCGGCTTGACGGGCCGGCTCCCCATGGGCGTGCGGCAGCGTTTGGCCCTGGGCTGCGCGCTGGTACACCGCCCGCGCGTCCTGTTCCTCGACGAGCCCACCTCGGGGGTCGATCTGATCGGGCGGGGTCGCTTCTGGGACATCCTGGTCCGCCTCTCGCGGGAGGAAGGGGTGGCGATCCTGATCACGACCCACTACATGGGCGAGGCCGAGCACTGCGACCGCCTGGCGCTGATGCATGCCGGCCGCATCGTGGCGGACGGGACGCCGGCGGACCTGAAGCGGCAGGTGGAACGGGAGGCCGGCCGTCTGCTCGAGGTGGTCGCCGACCAGCCGGGGAAGGCCCTGGTCTATTTGCAGCGGGCCGGCTTTCACGGCGCGTCCCTCTTCGGGACCAAAATCCATTTCCTGTGCCGCGACCCGGTGCGGGACGAGGAATGCGCCTGTCGCGCGCTGGAGGCCAGCGGCGTGGCCGTCAAATCCGTCGCCGGGCGCCCGCTCAGCCTGGAAGACGTCTTCGTCTACAAGGTGATGGCGCTGGAACGGGAGGAGCGCGTGGCCGGCGCGTACGCGCACGCATGAACCTGCGCCGCATCGCCATCGTGGCCTCCAAGGAATGGCGGGAGACGCTGCGCGACCGGATGTTCCTCCTGCTCGCGTTCCTGATCCCCGTCGCCTGGATGACCGTCTTCGGGTACGGCCTGGTCCTCGACGTGGAGCACGTCCCGTTCGCCGCGCTCGACCGGGACCACAGCCGGCTCAGCCGAGACTACGTGTCTCGCTTTCAGCAATCCCGTTACTTCGACTTCCGGGGATACGTCCGGGACGAGCGCGAACTCGATCGTCTCATTGCCCGCGGCGTCGTCCGGGCAGCCATCATCGTGCCGGACACGTTCCAGGAGCGCCTGCTGGCCGGGGAACCGGCCGCCGTGCAGACCCTGCTCGACGGCACCTTTCCCCTGCGCAGCGACATCACCAAGGGCTACGTCATCGCGATCAACGGCGCGTTCAGTCAGGAGCTTCTGGTCGACCATCTCGCCCGCACGCGACGCCTGACGCGGCAACGGGCGGCGGAGATCGCCCAGCCGGTGAAACTCGAGGTGCGCTACCTCTACAACCAGGCCGTGAAAAGCGCCTGGACCATCGCCCCGGCTCTCGTGATGTTCGTGCTCACGATGTCGCCGCCGCTCCTGACCGCACTGGGCATCGTCCGCGAGAAGGAACGCGGCTCGATCTACAACATCTACAGCTCGACCGTCACGCGGTTCGAATTCCTGATGGGGAAGCTCCTGCCCTCCGCGATCATTTCCTCGATCAATGTCGTCGTGCTGTGGCTGATGGCCGTGTACGTGTTCGGGGCGCCGTTCAAAGGGAGCTTCGCCTTCTTCTTCGCCGCCTCCTTGCTCTTCATCGTCTGCACGACCGGCATCGGGCTGGTCGTCTCCATGCTGGTCAGGACGCAGCAGGCCGCGTTGATCATTACGATTCTGATTTCGATCATCCCGTCGGTGAACTACTCGGGCCTGTTGGTCCCGGTCACCTCTTTGACCCACGGCGCGCAAGCCTTCGCCCATGCGTTTCCGGCGATGTACTACACCAACATCGTTCGCGGGATCTTCCTGAAAGGCGTCGGCGTGGACGTTCTGTGGCCCGACGTGCTGATTCTCGTCGCGTTCGCCGTTGCGCTGCGGGTGGTCGGGTGGTTGCTGTTCACGAAGAGGCCGCGGGCATGATCATCTGGTGGCGGCGGTTGCGCGCGATGACCGTCAAGGAGCTCCGGCAACTCGGCCGGGACGCGGCGCTCTTGTTTTTCTTCCTGTGGGCGTTCACGTTCAATATCTACGAGGCGGGCGGCGGGATCAACATGCAGCTCCGCCACGCGAGGATCATGGTCCACGACGCGGATCACAGCGTGTCGTCCCGCGAGTTGCTCAACCGCTTCCACCCGCCCTACTTCGCGTTCCAAGGGGAATTGCCGGACCTCGCGGAGGGCCAACGCCTGATGGATCGGGGCGCCACGCTGGCGATCCTGGACATCCCGCCGCGATTCCACGAATCGCTGGTCGCCAGGGAGCCGACCTCCGTGCAATTGCTGGTGGATACCACCAGCTCGCCGCAGGGCCTGTCGGCGGCCAGCTACGCGGGGCGGATCGTGGGAGAGTTCGGGCTCGACGCGGCGGGGCGACGCGCCGGCCCCGATGCCGGGGAAGCGCCGGACGCGCCTGTCGTCACCAGCCAGCATCGCGTCTGGTACAACCCGGAGCAGAACGAAACCTGGTTCCAGTCCGTGGCGGAGCTGTTGAGCATGATCACGGTGTTCTCCACCCTGCTTCCGGCGGCGGCGCTGGTGCGGGAGAGAGAGCGGGGCACCGTGGAGCAGTTGCTCGTTTCCCCGCTCACGCCGTTCCAGATCATGTTTCCCAAGGTGATCGCGATGACCCTCGTGATCGTGACCGGGACGGCCGCCAGCACGTTCGGGATCATTCAGGGCGTGTTCCACGTGCCGGTCAAAGGCAGCGTGATCCTGTTCTTCGCCCTGACGACGCTCTACGTGTTCACCACTGCGGGCCTCGGTCTCATGATCGCGACGTTCGCCGGCAACCAGGCGCAGGTGGGGCTCATGAACATCCTCGTCGTGGCCCCGATGCTGTTGCTGTCCGGGACCTGGGCCCCCCCGGAGGCGATGCCGGAATGGGTGCGCGGGTTGATGGTGTTTTCTCCCCTGCACTACTTCATCAACATCGCGTACGGGATCCTGCTGAAGGGCTCGGGCCTGGACCTGCTGTGGGATTCGGCCCTGACGATGGCGCTGCTCGGCGGCGCGCTTTTCGGCTTCGGCGTCTGGCGGTTCCGCCGGCAGTTCGCCTAGGATTTGCGCATCCGGCTGGCATCACGGGGGTGGATGGGTGTAAACAATTAGGGGCCCATGCAGCCGAAGACCGAAGACGCACCCCTAGTTCCGCAGGCCGGCTTGTCCGTCGGGGACGACGCCACCGTCCGTTGCGGCGGTCTCTGGACCCTGCCGCAGCTCGCGGAGCTGGAGCGATGCCTCGAAACGTTCCCGTGGCCCGAGGCCGCGGCGGTGGTCTGCGACGCCGGCCAGATCGAGGCGATGGACACGGGCGGGGCCTGGCTGCTGCAGCGGAGCTTGAACGACCTCCGGCAGAGGGGCCGCCAGGTCGAGCTGCGGGGCCTGCGTCCGGAGTTCGCGACCCTGCTGCAGATCGTCGCGGCGACCCCGACGCAGGCGGCGCCGGCGGCCGCGGCCCCTGCCGGGGCTACGCTCGAGCAAGTCGGCCGGATGGCCTGGAACGAATGGGGCCAGGTCACCGGCGGCCTCGCCTTTCTCGGCGAGAGCCTGGTCATGCTGCTCCGCCTCCTGGTCTCGCCCCTGAGGGTCCGCTGGCGGGCCGTGATTCGCAGCCTGGAGCTGGACGGGTTCAACGCCCTGCCCATCGTGGGCCTGTTGTCGTTTCTCATGGGGGTCGTGATCGCCTACCAGGGAGCCGAGCAGTTGAAGACCTTCGGCGCCAACATCTTCATCGTGGACCTGGTCGGGGTCTCCATCCTGCGGGAGATCGCGCCGCTCGTGACGGCGATCCTGGTCGCCGGCCGGTCGGGCTCCGCCTACGCGGCGCAGCTCGGCACGATGAAGGTGACCGAGGAATTGGACGCGATCCGGACCCTCGGTCTCTCGCCGATGGAGCTGCTGGTCGCACCCAAGGTCCTGGCCCTGGCGATCGCGCTCCCGCTGCTGTCGGTCTACGCGGACGCGGTCGGGGTCTTCGGCGGCATGCTGATCGCCAGGAGCGATCTCAGCATCAGCTTCCGGGAGTTCCTCACCCGCTTCGAGGACGCGGTCGCCCTGCGGCACTTCCTGATCGGGATCGCCAAGGCCCCGGTCTTCGCGGTCATCATCGCGCTGGTCGGCTGTTACCAGGGGTTCCAGATCCGGGGCGGGGTGGACGACGTGGGCCGGCGGACGACGGTCAGCGTGGTCCAGGCGATTTTTCTGGTCATCGTGCTCGACGCCTTCTTCTCGATCGCGCTGAACTGGTGGGATCTCTGATGCAGGAGGCGCCCGATCTCATCGAGGTGAGCCACGTCGCGACCCGGTTCGGCCCCGTGGTCGTGCACGAGGACGTGAGCCTGACGGTCCGCCGCGGAGAGATCTTCGCGATCGCGGGCGGGAGCGGCTGCGGGAAGTCCGTGCTGCTGCGGGAGATCGTGCTGCTGCAGAAGCCGACCGCCGGCGAGATCCGGCTGTTCGGCCGGGACGTGCGCACGATGACCGAGGCGGAGGTGCTGGCCTTTCGCCGGCGCTGCGGGGTCCTGTTCCAGGGCGGCGCGCTCTTCAGCTCGCTGACCGTGCTCGAGAACGTGATGGCGCCGCTGCGCGAGCACGCGACGCTCAGCCCCGGGCTCACCCGCGAGCTGGCCGTCCTCAAGCTCGACCTGGCCCGCTTCCCGCTGGACAGCGCGGGCAAGTTCCCCAGCGAGCTGAGCGGCGGCATGCGGCGGCGGGCGGCCCTGGCCCGGTCGATCGCGCTGGACCCGGACCTGCTGTGCCTGGACGAGCCGACGGCCGGGCTGGACCCGGTGACCGCCGGCGGGTTCGACGAGCTCGTGCAGCACCTGCAGACCCTCCTGGGGCTCACGATCGTGATCGTGACCCACGACTTGGACTCGCTCTGGCGGGTGGCGGACCGCGTGGCCGTGCTGGGGAACGGCCGGGTGCTCGGGCTCGGCACGATGGAGGAGCTGTCGGAATCGGAAGAGCCCCTCGTCCGCGAATATTTCCACGGGCCCAGGGGGCGCCAGGCGATGCAGCAGGCGGAGGCATGGAGCCGAAGGTAAACTACACGCTGGTCGGCGCGTTCGTCGTGCTGCTGACCGCGGCGCTGATCGGGGCCGCGCTCTGGCTTGGCAAGGGCGAGTACCGGAAGAGCTATGACCGCTACTACGCCTACATGACCGAATCGGTCTCCGGCATGAGCGTGAATTCGCCTGTGAAGTACCGCGGCGTGGAGGTGGGCCGGGTCAAGGAGATCATCCTGAACCCGGACAACCCCGAGGAGGTGCGGCTGACGATGGACATTCTGCGCGGCACGCCCGTGAAGGAGGACACGGTGGCGATCCTGGAATCCCAGGGGTTGACCGGCCTCGCGTTCGTGAACCTGGCCGGCGGCAGCCGCGAGGCTCCGCCGCTCACGGCCAAGGAGGACCAGGAGTATCCCGTGATCAAGACCGGCGCGTCCCTCTTCTACAAGCTGGACGAGGCCCTGTCGAAGCTCCTGGCCGACGAGTCCGTGTCGCGCCTGCTCAACGATTCCTCCGGGCTCATCCAGGACATCCGGCTCGTCCTGAGCAAAGAAAACCGCGAGTCGCTGAGGCAGGTCCTGAACGACCTGGCGGTCACGACCCATGCCCTGGCCGCGCGCAGCCAGCGGCTGGACGAGGGGGTGGACAGCGCCGCGGAAACGTTCAAGCACCTGGCCAAGACGAGCAAGACACTGAACGACGAGCTCCCGCTCATCCTGGTCCGGGTGCACCGCAGCGCCGCCGCGCTGGAGAGTCTGTCGAAGGACCTCTCCCGCACGAGCGCGACGGTGGGGACGCTGGTGGCGGACACGAAACCCGGCCTGGAGCAGTTCTCCGGTCAGACCCTGGCCGACGTCGGCCAGCTCGTGACGGAGTTGCGGCAGCTCACCGCCACGCTGCAGCGGGTGGCCGCGCGGCTCGAGCGGGAGCCCAACGCGTTGGTGTTCGGCCGGGGGCCGCAGCCCCGCGGGCCGGGAGAATGAACGGCAACACGTGACGGGTGACGCGTGACGAATGACGGGTGGCTCACGCCGGGACGGCGGACGATGCGTGGCGGCTCACGCGCGGCCATTCTTGCGCTGACCGTTCTGCTGGCGGCCGCCTGCAGTTTGGCCCCGTCGCGGACCGTCGAGGACCTGCACACCTACCTGCTGGACCCGGAGCTCCCGTCCGCGGATGGGGCACCGCCGGGCCGGGGCGGAAGCGGGACCCTCCTGATCGGCGTCCCGCGGGCGCAGGCGGGCTTCGACACGCCGCGCATGGTCTATCTGCTGCGGCCGCACGAAATCCAGTACTTCGCCAGCAGCGAATGGGCCGACACGCCGGCCCGGATGCTGACGCCGCTCCTGGAGCAGGCCCTGGAGCGGACCGGCGCCTGGCGCACGGTGGTGCTGGCGACCAGCTCGCTGCGGGGCGACCTGCGCCTGGATGCCGAGCACCTGGCGCTCCAGCAGGAATTCTTTTCGAAGCCCAGCCGCGTGCGGGTGACGCTGCGCGTGCACCTGGTGGAGCCGCGCGGGCAGGCCGTCGTCGCCTCCAAACAGTTCGAGGCCGTCGAGGACGCTCTCAGCGACGACCCCTACGGGGGCGTCCTCGCCGCCAACCGGGCCGTGGCCAAGCTGCTGAACGAGGTCGCGGATTGGGTCGGCGCCCAACGGGTTGCGGTCCAGCCGCGCGACCGGTGAGCACGGCCCGATCTGTCCCGCCGGGCCCATGCCCGGTCTGCCGAATCCTTTCGCCCCTCCTTGCCTCTCACGGCAAGGGAAGGAAGGAGGCAGCCATGGACGTCCGCAGCAAGGTCTACGCCTACCGCACCTCCGTCCGGTGGACCGAGCGCAGGCTCGGTCTCATCTCCTCACCCGGCAAGCCCGACATCCAAGTCGCGACGCCGCCCGAGTTCAAAGGGCACGAAGGCATCTGGTCCCCCGAGGATCTCTTCGTGGCTTCGGCCAACGTCTGCCTGATGACCACCTTCCTGGCCTTCGCGGAACGGGCGGGGTTGGGCTTCACGGCTTATGACAGCGAGGCGGAGGGCCGCCTCGAGCTCGTGGACGGGAGATTCCAGGTCACGGCGATCACGCTGAGGCCGCGGGTCACGCTGAAGCCCGGCGAGGATGCGGCCAAGGCCCGCGAGATCGTCGAGAAGGCCGAGGCCAACTGCCTGATCTCCAATTCGATGAAGAGCCGGATCACGCTCGAACCGACGATCGTCTGACGGCTGATGACTGATTGCCGAGAGCTGTTTTCCGACTGTAGCATCATGCGCTAGGCGCACATGGACACTGTAGCGTTTCTCGCCAGACTGCTTCTCCAGGCCCGTCGAGGAAAAGGCCAAACAGCCTGTTCGCTCAACGGGTTGTCCTTGCCGTGCCCGGGCGCGCCGGTGGGCACGCGAATCGCAGCAATCGCCGGCGTTTCCTCACAAACCCCAGCGTGATCTGGGACCTATCAGGGAGGGACCTATGAAGCGAATCATGACGGCGGCGGCGTTGGTGATCGGCATGGCCCTGCTCACGAGCGGGCCGGCCTGGAGCGACGCGAAGGGCAAGAAGAAAGAGGACGAGGGCAAGGAAAAGGTCGAGATGGCGACGGCCGCCAAGGTCACGATCGATCAGGCCATCAAGACGGCGTCCGAGAAGGTCGCAGGCAAGGTGATCGAGGCCGAGCTGGAGAAGAAGCACGACAAGGCCGTCTGGGAGGTCGAGGTGCTGACCGCGGACGGCAAGGTCATGGAAGTGCACATTGACGCCGACAGCGGCGCGGTGATCGACACCGAGGAGAAGAAGGCGGAGGGCGAGCACGAGCGGAAGCGGGAGCGCAAAGGGAAGCACAAGTAATCGGGCCTGAGGCGCCGACGATGAAGCACGCATCGCTGCAGGCACCGGCCAAGGACGTGATGAACACCAGGGTCATGGCGGTCGGCCCGCACGCGCTGGCCCGTGACGTCGCGCTCCACCTCCTGTCCGGCGTCTTCAGCGGGCTGCCGGTGATCGCACGGGATCGGGCGCTGCTCGGCGTCGTCACGGAATTCGACCTCCTCAAGGCCCTCGAGGAAGGCCGGGACCTGGACGCCGTCGAAGCCGAGGCGATCATGAGCAAGCCGCCGATCACGGTGGAGGAGGACACGCCGATCAAGGCGGTCATCAAGCGGATGACCGAGGCGAACGTCCTGCGCGTGCCGGTGGTCCGCGAGGGGAAGCTCGTCGGCGTGATCTCCCGGTCGGACCTGCTGGACCACCTGATCGCCAAGCGGCTGATCGTGGCCTACGGGACGTTGTGAGCCCATGGGGTCGCGGGTCCTCTGCAGGGTTGCGTTCGTGCTCCTGGGCATCGGGGCCTTCGCCTTGGGCTGGTCTTTCGTCAAGGGCTGGACGGCTCCGGGAAGCGACGGGCGGACGGAGATCCGACTGGCGCCGGCGGAGCGCGACCAGATCCTCGCGGAGATGCGGGACCTGCTCAAGGCCGTCCACGGAGTCGTGGACGGCCTGAGCCAGCCGGACGAAGCGGCGGGCCGGAAGCAGGCCGAGCAGGCCGCCCGCTCCGTAGGGCTGGCCACGGCGGCCGACGTGAATCCGGCGCTCATGGCCAAGCTGCCCCTGGCGTTCAAGCAGATGGGCATGTCCGTCCACCAGGACTTCGACGGGATCGGAGAGGCGCTGGCCCAGGGCGAGGCGCCGGTCCAGGTCCTGACCCGATTGTCCAGCATCAGCAGCCGGTGCACGACCTGCCACGAGATGTACCGGCTGTCGGGAGGGAACCGGTAAACGGTGACCAGTATTCCGTTCTCAGTTTCAGACTCAGAAAACTGACCACTGAGAACCGACAACTGAAAACTTTCATAAGAGGGAGGTGCGCCATGACCTGCAACGTGGGGGGAATCGAACGGCCGATCCGGATCGTGCTCGGAATCATCCTCCTGGGGATCGGCTCCTTCGCCGAGCTGCCGGCTGCGGGAACTGCCGTCGCGTTCATCGTCGGGGCCGTGGCCCTGGTGACCGGGGCCATCGGGTTCTGCCCGGCCTGGGCCCTGTTCGGCATCAACACCTGTCCGACGAAACCGGCCGAGAAGACGTGAAACGTGAGACGTAAGGCGTGAGGAGGCCGGGCTTTCCGTTCTTTCCTCCTCACGTCTAACGTCTAACCTCTCACGTCTCACGCCTTTGGGAAAGGAGCAAACATGGCTCGCATTGTCATCATCGGGGCCTCCATCGGGGGGCTTCCCGCCGCCTACGAGGCGCGCGCGCTGCTGGAGAAGAAGCACAAGGTCACGGTGATCTCGAACGTGGACTACTTCCACTTCGTGCCCTCGAACCCCTGGGTCGCCGTCGGGTGGCGCACGCGCAAGGACATCAGCTTCCCGCTCGGCCCCGTGCTCCAGAAGAAGGGCGTCGAGTTCATCCACGCGGCGGCGGAGCGGATCGAGCCGGAGCAGAACCGGGTCGTCACGGCTAAGGGCGAAGTGCCCTACGATTACCTGGTCATCGCCACCGGCCCCAAGTTGAACTTCCCCGCCGTGGCCGGCCTGGGGCCGAGCGGCTACACCCAGTCGGTCTGCACGGTGGACCATGCGGAGCAGGCCTGGGGCACCTACCAGGCCTTTCTCAAGGACCCGGGCCCGATCGTGGTCGGCGCGGCGCAGGGCGCCTCCTGCTTCGGCCCGGCCTACGAGATGGCCTTCATCCTGGACGCGGACCTGCGGAAGAAGCGCCTGCGGAAGAAAGTGCCGATCTACTTCGTCACGCCGGAGCCCTACATCGGCCACATGGGCCTGGCCGGCGTCGGCGCCTCGCGCCGGCTCATGGAGGACGAGTTCGCCGAGCACTCGATCAAGCCGATCACGAACGCGGTGATCCAAGAGGTCCAGCCCGGTCGGCTGGTGCTCGGGGACGGTCAGGCCATTCCGTTCCGGTACTCGATGTTCATCCCGCCCTTCGCCGGGGTGGATGCGGTGGCCGGCACGGCCGGGCTGTGCAATCCGAAAGGCTTCGTGAACATCGACCAGTACCAGGCCAACCCCAAGTACAAGAACATTTACGCGGTGGGGGTCTGCGTCGCGATCCCGCCGGTGGAGCAGACGCCGGTCCCGACCGGCGCCCCCAAGACCGGCTACATGATCGAGTCCATGGTCTCGGCCACGGTCCACAACATCAAGGCCGACATCGAGAACGATCCCAAGCGGGAGACGGCCACCTGGAACGCGATCTGCCTGGCCGACATGGGGGACACGGGCGTGGCCTTCGTGGCGCTGCCCCAGATGGCCCCGCGCAACGTGACCTGGGCCAGGAAGGGCAAGTGGGTGCACCTGGCCAAGATCGCGCTGGAAAAGTATTTCCTCCGCAAGATGAAGAAGGGCGTGAGCGAGCCCTACTACGAGAAGGCGATCCTGAAGACTCTGGGGATCGCCAAGCTGGAGCAGCAGGCCTGACATGCGAATCCGAGCGCGTGATTGGCGATGGCCCGTGGTCGGCTGGCTGGGAGGGATGGTCCTCGCCGCCTGTGCCACAGGACCTCAGGATCAGTCCTTCCCCGCCCAAGCGGCGCTGATCGGCAAGACGAAGCAGGAGGTGCTGGCCTGCGCGGGCTCGCCGCTGGGCGAGACCAGGAAGGACGAGGCCGTGGTGCTGACCTATTTCAAACACGCGCCGCCCTTCGAAGAATCGTTTGCCGAGTCGAAGGCGAGCCGGCCCGCCGTCCGCCACGGCTGCGTGGCGCGCGTGACGCTGAAGGACGACCGGGTGACGGACGTGCGGTACCAGTCCGTGCCGGAGCGTTTCGCGGCCTACGACCATTGCGAAGAGATCTTCACGAAATGCGCTCAGTAGCTGGGACCTTGCTTCACGGGAGCACGCGGTCGTGATCGGCCAAGCGGTCTTGCCGGTGGCGGCGGGCGTGCCGATCGGCCTGCAGCTCGGCGCCACGGGCACCGGCGGGGCGATCCTGGCCGTCCCCGTGCTCGTCTACGTGGCCGGCATCCCGGCCAAGGAGGCCGCCGCCATGTCCCTCGTGATCGTCGCGGCCTCGGCCTGGCTCGGCGTGTGGGAGTACAGCCGGCTCGGCCTGGTCAAGCCCAAGGCCGCGGTGGCCTTTTCCTGGACCGGCGTCGCCGGCTCCTGGTTCGGAGCCTACGGGCACAAGCTGGTGCCGAACGAAATCCTGCTCGTCGGGTTCGGGATCATGCTGCTGCTGGCCCGGTACTTGATGATGCGCCAGCGCAAGCTCGCCCAGGAAGCCGAGCCGGACTCCAGTTGCGCGGCCCGCTTTCCCCGGACCTGCTGGCTCAAGCTGGCGGGACTGGGCCTGGTGGTCGGGGTGCTGAACGGGTTCTTCGGGGTCGGCGGCGGCTTCATGATCGTCCCGGCTCTGGCCCTCTTTGCCGGGTTCACCCCGCGCCAGGCCATCGGCACCTCGCTCTGCATCATCGCGATCATTTCCTTAGGCGGCATCGCGCGGCACGTCCAGCTCGGAGCGCTGAACGGGCCGCTGACCCTGCTGGTGATCCTCGGAAGCGCGGCCGGCATGGTCCTGGGCGCCCGCCTCGGGCAGATGGTCGCCCCGCAGACGATGAGCCGGTTCACCGCCGCCGTCACGGTCAGCATCGCGGCCATGCTGATCGCCGTGAACGGCGCCAAAATTCTGAATGAGAATTTTTAGTTGAGAGTTTTGAATTTTGAGTTGCCCCCCAACTCAAAACTCACAATTCACAACTCGAAATTCAGGGACAAAGGGACAATATGAGCGTTCACGAACCAGAGCCGAGCAAAGACGCCCCCGGCTTCCACACCCCGGTCGGCTCCCGACGGACGTTCTTCCGGTGGATGACGGGGCTCGCCGCGGGCTTCATCGGCGCCGGACTGGCCGTCCCGCTGCTCGGCTACGTCGTCTCCCCGGCCTTCACGCGCCGGGAAAAACCCTGGGTTCCGGTCGGCCGGGTGGACGACCTGCCCGTCGGCGAGCCCAAGCAACTGGATTACATCACGACCCTCAAGGACGGCTGGATGGAGACCAAGGCCCACAAGGCCGTCTGGGCGATCAAACAGGCCGACGGCCAGGTCACCGTCTTCTCGCCCCTCTGCACCCATCTCGGCTGCGGTTACCGGTGGGACGATCCGGACCGCAAGTTCAAGTGTCCGTGCCACGGCAGCGTGTACGACCTCGCTGGCAAGGTGCTGGGCGGGCCGGCTCCGCGTCGCCTGGACGTGCTTCCCTCGAAGGTCGAAAACGGGCAGCTCTTCGTGATCTACAAGGAATTCAAGGCGGGGCTTCCGACGCCGGTGGAACTGTGACCGTTAGACGTAAAACGTGAGACGTGAGATGTAAGGCGGGAGCGTACAGCGCGGGACGGGAAAAGTGGAGAAACCGCACAAGAAACTGGATGCTTGGCGACTCGCCGTCGAACTCGCAACTTACGTTTACCGAACCACTGATCACTTCCCGAGGGACGAGCGTTTTGGTCTGACCGATCAGATGCGCAGAGCGGCTGTCAGCATCCCCAGCAACATTGCTGAAGGCGCAGCCCGAAAAAGCAAGAAGGAGTTTGCGCAGTTTATTCACACCGCACGCGGTTCGCTGGGCGAGCTTGATACGCACCTGGAACTGGCGCGTCGCCCGGGCTTTCTCGACGAGGGCACATGGAAAGACCTCGACGCGCGCATGAAACGTATTGACATGGCTCTTGCCGGTTTGCTTCGCTTCCGACAATCGTCTCACGTCTGACGTTTCACGTCTTACGAGATAAATATGGCGTCCAAACTATACGAATGGCTGGACAGCCGGCTGAAGCTCCAGCCGATCGAGAAGACGCTGCTGGACGAGCCGATCCCCGGCGGGGCGAGCTGGATCTACGTGTTCGGCTCCGCGACGCTCTTTCTTTTCCTTCTCCAGGCGGTCACCGGCATGTTCCTGGCGATCTACTACGCCCCCACGCCGGACCACGCCTACGACAGTATCCGGTTCATCGAGACCCAGGTGACCTTCGGCGCCTTCGTCCGCGGCCTCCACCACTGGGGCGCCTCGGGGATGGTCGTGGCCATCGGCCTGCACATGCTCCAAACCTTCCTGTACGGGGCCTACAAGCCCCCGCGCGAGGTCATGTGGATGGTCGGGGTCGTGCTCTTCCTGATCACCCTGAGCTTCGCCTTCACCGGCTATCTCCTGCCCTGGGATCAGAACGCCTACTGGGCGACGCAGATCGGGATCAACATGGTGGGGACCGTGCCGGTCGTGGGAGACGTCCTCGTCCGCGTGCTCCGCGGCGGCGAGGCGCTGGGGGCGCTGACTCTTTCCCGGTTCTTCGCCGTCCACGTGCTGTTCCTCCCGGCGACGCTGGCCATCGGCGTCGTGCTCCACCTGTTCATCCTCCGCCGCGTCGGGCCCGCGGGCCCCTGGACCGACGAACGGGCCAGGCTCGGCGGCGAGACCTTCTACCCCCGCCAGGTCTACATGGACGCGGTGGTCATGCTGGCCGTCTTCGCCGGGCTGGCGACCCTGGCGCTCGCGGTCAGCTTTCCGCTGGCGGACAAGGCCAGCCCCTCCGACACCACGTTCGTGCCGATCCCGGAATGGTACTTCCTGTTCTACTACCAGTTGCTGAAATACGTGCACGGGCCGTTGGAGCCGCTGGCCACCTGGGTCCTGCCGGCGCTGTTTTTCCTCCTCCTGCTCTTCTGGCCCTTCATTGACCGCAACCCGGCCCGCAACCCGATCCGGCGCCCCGCCGCCCTGGCGGCCGGCGCGGCGCTCCTCGTGACGGTCTTCGCGCTCCTGGGCGTCTCGCTGCGGGACCTCTACGCGGTCCCGCGCGTGGACCCGGCCGTGGCGCGCGGACAGGCGGTCTTCGCCCGCTTCGGCTGCGCCGGCTGCCACCGCGTCCACGGAGAAGGAGGCGCGATCGGGCCGGACCTGTCCTACGAAGGCGACGCGAGGCCGGAGCGGGAGTGGCACCTGCGGCACTTCCGCGACCCGCAGTCGGTCTCGCCCGGCTCGATCATGCCGAAGTTCCCGCTGACCGAGCAGGAATTGAACGACCTGGCCAGCTACATGCTCAGCCTCAAGCGCCCGGCGGCATGAGCGGGAGACTGATCCCATGGGCGATGACCGCATGAAGCTCTCCGTGGCTTTCCGCGGCGGCGTGCGGCTCGACGTCCTCAGCCGGTCCCATACGGTGGTGACCGACCAGCCGGTCGAGGACGGAGGCGCGGACGCCGGCATGAGCCCGGTGGAGTTGTTCGTCGGCTCCCTGGCGAGCTGCGTAGGGTATTTCGTAGTGCGCTATTGCGCCAGGCACCGGATTCCCTGCGACGGTTTCACCGTCGAGGCCGAGTGGACGATGGCGGAACAGCCCCACCGGGTGGGAGCCGTGGCCCTGCGGATTCAGCTTCCCGCGGAACTCCCCCCAGATCAACAGGAGCGGCTGTTGAAGGTCGCCCACGGCTGCACGGTGCACCAGTCGCTCGTCGTGCCGCCCCAGGTGGAGATCCGCCTGGCTCCGCAAGGCGTCCGGCCCGGCGGCGACTGACGGAAGAAGGGACAAGGATGGGCCCCGTTCTCACGGTGCTGCTCGCCATCGGATTGACCCTGTCCTCGTCAGTCCCTCTTCCGGCGGCCGAGCGGCCCATGATGGCCCCTCGTGTGCCCGCAGACAAACTCGGGGAGGCGCGAGCCTTGCAGAGCCCGCTGCCGGCCTCACCGGACGTCGTCACGAAGGGCAAGGCGCTCTATGAGGGAAAGGGCGCCTGCTTCAACTGTCATGGTAAGGACGGCCGGGGCAACGGGCCGGCGGCGGCGGGCCTCAATCCCCCGCCGCGCGATTTTCGTCACCACGGCTTCTGGCGGCACCGGACGGAAGGCGAGATCTTTTGGGTCATCAAGCACGGCATCCCGGGGACCGCGATGGTCCCGTTCGGAGGACAACTGACGGACGAGGAGATCTGGGCGGTGATCCAGTATGAGCGGAGCTTCGCCGGAGGGCGCGGCGGGCCACGCAGAGGCATGGGCGGCATGGGGCCGAAGGGCTGCTGCGGCCCGGAGTCCGAACGGTAGCCGTGCAAGCCTTGGAGCCGCCATGACCAGGATGATCGCGCTCGTGATCGGCAGCCTGATGCTCCTCGGCGGCGGCTGCGTCGAGGCAGGTCGTCGCTCCGAACCGGTCTCGCCTCCGGAAACCCGTCAGCGCCTGGTAGTGCCGCCGGACACCAAGCGGGAGGCTAGGGCCGTGATGCGGCAGCACCTGGAGTCGGTGCAGCAGATCGTCGCCGCGCTGGCGCGGGAGGACTTCGAGCAGGCACAGGGACTCACCGAGACCCACTTGGGATTCTTCATGCACCGGCAGGCGATGCAGAAGCAGAGGCCGGAAGACTTCCCGCCGGCCTACCACGATCTGGCCATGGCCCATCACGAGGCGGCCGAGGATCTGGCACGGACGATGCCCTCCAGGGACCTGAAGCAGATCCTGCCCAAGCTGGATTCGGTGCTCAAGGCCTGCGTGGCCTGCCACAACGCCTACCGACTGTGACGGGAGACGTCCATGGAACCAACGACAGTCACGCGCTTCTTCCAACAAGATCACGAGCGGCTGGACGGGCTGCTCCGGCAATTCCACGAGCTGAAACGGTCCGATTCGGCCAAGGCCGTGGAGGCGTTCAAGGAGTTCAAGTTCGGCCTGCAGCGACACATCGTGTGGGAGGAGGAGCTGCTGTTCCCCCGATGGGAACAGGCCACGGGCATCACGGAAGGTCCCACCCGGGTCATGCGGATCGAGCACCGCCGCATCGGCGAGGCGCTGGAGATGATCCACAAAAAGGTGCAGGCCGGAGACCCGGAGAGCGACCAGGAGGAGCAGCAGTTGGTCGCGCTCCTGGCCTCCCACAACCAGAAGGAGGAACGGATCCTCTACCCCGCCATTGATCAGGCCCTCGACGAGCGGGACCGCTCCGCCCTGTTCACGGAGATGCGGGCCATCCCCGAAGACCGGTACCGGGTCTGCTGCCCCACCAACCCCGCTTGACCGCAAGCACCGGGACCCGGCGATCCGCCGGCGCCTTGACAGCCCCTCCCCCGGCCCGTACACTCGCTCCGCGATGGGCACCAGCGCGCGAGGACAGGCCGCGACCGGCGATGGCAACGTCGCGGCGCAGTTCGACCGCCTGTACCGGGACCACGTGGACCGGATCTACCGGTTCGCCCAGCGGCTCTGCGGACAGACGGACGACGCCAAGGACCTCGTCCAGGACACCTTCCTCAACGCCTATCGCGGACTCAAGCAGTTCCGCGGCGAGGCGCAACCCTCCACCTGGCTCTATACGATCGCGTCCCGCGCCTGCATCCGCATGCGGCGCAAGCGCAAGGGCGAGCCGGAGCGGGAACTGTCGCTCGAACAGTTCATCCCCACCTCCGAAGGGGAATTCCGCCTCCAGATCCCGACCGAGGGACTGACGCCCGAGGAAGTCCTGGAGAACAAGCAACTCCGGCTGGCGCTCGAGCGGGCCATCCAGAAGCTGCCGAAGAAGTACCGCCTCGTCCTCGTGCTGCGGGACATGGAGGGGCTGACCGCGAAGGAAGTCGGCTCGATCATGGGCCTCAACGAGCGGGCGGTGAAGTCCCGCCTCCACCGGGCCCGGCTGTTCGTGAGGAAAGAGCTGAGCGCCCAGGGAATCACCGATCCGGCCGGCCGCGGGCGGTCCGAGCGGTGGAGGCCGACTGACGACTCTCCGGGAACGAACGCGCTCGAGGTGAAACCATGACGACGAAGCAGCCGGCCACGACCAGACGCCGATCCGTTCATCAGGGTCACGCCGGCCACGGCCATTCCAAGGCGCAATGTATCAAGGTGCTGCGTCGCCTCTCCGCCTACCTGGACAAGGACCTCTCCGTCGCCGTGTGCAAGGAGATCCGCAAGCATCTCGGGGCCTGTCCCAACTGCGAGGTCTTCATCGGATCGTTGCGGCAGGCGATCGCGCTCTGCCGGCACGTGGAGCCGCCCCCGCTCACGCCCGCGCTCAAGGCCAGACTCCGGATCGAAATCCTCAAGGCCGCCGGCCGTTCCTGACCCCCTGAATCCTTCTCCGACCCCATGCCTCATAGAGACTGTCCGTGATGAGTGGAACGTGGTATCCGCCAAACCCGGCGCGATAGAATGTAGCCAGTGGAGACCTTGATGCGGCAGCGGCGGTTCTGGTCGGTCGGAGCCTTCTGGCTCCTGACGGTCTTCCTGACCCCATGGGGACCCGCTTGGGCCGGGCCGACCCTGGCCCCCTCGGACACCATGCCGGAAGAAGAAGTCCTCGTGAAGATCCGCGCCCGTTCGTTCGAGCCGAACCGGGTCGTCCTGCACGCCGGGCGCAAGACGAAGCTGATCTTTCACAATCTCGACGCGGAGCTGCACGCCTTCGTGCCGGTCGGGCTGTTCACGGGCCTCAACCTCAACGTGAGCGGGAACGGCGCGCCGGAGTTCGGACCGGACGGCTTCAAGCGCGTGATCATCCCGTCGGAGGGCCGAGCGGAGTTCCGGTTCATTCCCCTTCAGACGGGCACGTTCCCGTTCTTCTGCGACATGCCGGGCCACGACATGAAAGCCAAGATCGTGGTGGAATGAGGGGAATGCAATGTCTGCGTGGCGGATGGCGCCGCTGACTGCGCTCCCGGCCCTGGCTCTCTGGCTGACCGCGGGCGGCGAGGCGAACGTGCCCGGCGTCCCGGAGCAGGGCAAGCCCATCTATGAAGACCGGTGCGCGAGCTGCCACGGGCTCCAGGGCCGCGGCGACGGCCCCCAGGCGCCGTTCCTGTCGCCCCGGCCGGGCAACCTGGTCTCCGCGGGCATTTCCGTGAAATCCGACAAGGAGCTGCTGGCCGTCATCGCGAACGGCAAGCCTCGCACTGCCATGCCGGCCTGGAAAGACCTGCTGACCGAAGAAGAGCGGCGGGACGTGCTCGCCTACATCCGCAGCCTCGTGCGTTTCAACAAGCCCCTCACCCCCGCGCCGCCCACCGAGTCTCATTAGGGGGCCGCGCGACCCCGGCCGAGATCGATTTAGAGGAGTCGCCACCCGCAACCTGAGAAGCGGCGGACACCGCCGGGGTGTTCGGAATCAGGGTTCAATTCCGAGAAGCACCAGAGGGACCGCCGGCACTCCTCGGCCCTGGCGAACCACATTGTAAAACTCACCCTCGTAATAGGCCACTCCGGAACTCATCTGGCTTTGCAGGGATTTCATCGGAAGAATCTCCACTCCTACATCGATGCGATCACCCACGTAGAATGCAAGGTGTTTGACAAAAAGATCGTAAGCGACGAACGCGTACTTACCAAACTGAACTTCAACCGCTACGCGGTCTTTAACGAAATCAGTCTGATTGTAGCTAAAGATCGGGGTTTCGCCTGCAGCTTCTATTTCCCGCTTCTGCTGTTCAGAGGACATTGTCAGCGTCTTGCGAATCAGTTTTTCGCTGCGCGTAACCCAATAGCTTACCCTACTTTCTTCCCACGCCTTTGTGCGAAGCAGGTTCTTGAAGGCAGCATTCATATCGATCGGGCTGAAGAGAAGCTCTCCTTTCATCGTTTTTTCTTTGGAAACCTTGGTGCGGCACTTGTTCGCATCCACATCTTTGATAACCGATTGAATCTCTTTCCAAAGGGTTGGCTTATGAACGAGAAGAAATTCGAGCCCGTTAAGGTGGGAATAGGTTTCAGCAATTCTCATCGGCGCGCTTTTCTCCCATATTTCGGGCTTCTCTCGAACAATGTAACCTGCCCGGTGGTCTTAGCCCAAGGGGAAACGGTCAGACTATTCCCTCCTTCAACAGGGTCATAAACCGGCCTATCCATGGGGCGGGTACGCAATGTGCCGTCGATTTCCTGTTGAATCCTTTGCCGTGCGAGATGAATGTATCTGGAGACAGTCTCCGCGCCGACCCCTCGTCGTGCGTGCCGAATGGCGGCGATGACCGTTGTCCCCGTTCCAAGGAACGGGTCAAGCACCCAGTGTCCTTCGTTCGATAGAGATAAAACCAATCGTTCGATCAGCTCTACTGGGAACTGGCAGGGATGCTCGGTCTTCTCGATATGGTTGTTCTTGACGTTTGGAATCACCCACAGGTCTCCTGGATTCTTGCCCATGGGGTTACAGGAATACTGGCCAGCTTTGGGGCCTTTGAAATATTTCTTCCCAGGGTACTTCTGTGGTACTCGAACAGCGTCGAGGTTGAAAACGTAGTCGTCAGACTTTGTGAACCATACAATGGTTTCATATCGTCCAGAGAAGCGGCGGCTGCAGTGCAGTCCGTGTTCGAAGTGCCAGATGATGCGATTCCTCATCCTGAGCCCGAGATTCGAGAAAATAGGATAGAGAACTGTGTCCAAAGGGATGATTGCCCCTTCTTCCACGTAGTTGCCGACCTGCCAGCAAATACTGCCTCGCGGGGACAAAGCGCGGACACATTCGGCAATTACCTGCGCCTGTTGTCGAAGGTAGAGATCGAGATGAAGCCTCTTTTCGTACTCCTTGCCGATGTTGTAAGGAGGCGACGTTACTATGAGTTGGACCGATTCGTCCGGAATGGTTTGCAGCAGTGCGAGGCAGTCTCCAGGATAGACGACTATGGATTCCGAAAGGGCAAACTCATCTGCGATTCTTCGCTTCTGGCTGAAAAGGGGCTGGCTGGATGACTTCATTCCTCTTCTCCCTAGTCAGCGTTTTCGTGGAACGCAACGGTTGAGCATGCTGAACAGCACACTGCACCCGCACAAACCGGAAACTGGCGGGTAAGTATGGGGCGCCTTCTATGACTTGTCAACGATCCTATCAAGCCATTTATAAATCTTACCCAGCGGGGATCGTTGAGTCATTTGTGAATCTTACCGGGCGGCATGGTCGTCGCAACGGTTGTGGGAGTCTGCAGGCTCCCTGCCGGAACAATGGCTTCCGCATTTGCCCTATACGACCCGATCGCCGCGTGGTCCGACCTGGCGCGCGTCTCCCCCTCCGGTGGCTGCGCACCGGTCGTCATCCCTGCTTGCGTTGGAGCCGTGGGCTAAAGGTCCACCCGTGCCACGGGGTGCTGGCCCGCGGCTGCGGCCGCCGGGGAGCCGTCTCGCGTGGGGTGCGCGGGGCCCGCGTCGCGAGCGCCCCCAGCCGCTCGAGGTGGCCGTCAATCCGCTGCGAGAGGACAAACGGGTCGGTGGTCTCCAGCACCCGCTGCAACGCGGCGACCTTGGCCGGATCCGCCTCCGGACAAGCCCGCACCCGCTCGAACGGCGTCTGCGGCCGGTCATAGCGCCGAAGCAGCCGCGAGCCCACTCGCACCTTGCGTACCAGTTTCATGGACGGTTGGAACAGATTCTGAAAGAGCCGCAGGTCCACATAGAGGGCGTTGAGGGCGGTCAGGGCCTCCCGGCTGTCATACCGCTCCCAGCCGACCAGCTTGCGGACATGGGTCCAGTTTTTCTGCTCCACGTGGGCGTTGTCATCCTTCTTGTACGGGCGCGAGCGCGTGAACTGCACCTGCTGCCCGATCGGCCGGTCCTGACAGAAGGCCCAGAGATGGTCGTTGATGAACTCGCTCCCGTTGTCGGAATCGACGCCCCGCAGCGGGAACGGCAGGTGTGCCTCGATCGTGGTCATGGCCTGCACCACCGCGTGGCGACTTTTGCCCATCACCGCCTGCCGCTCCACCCAGGTCGTCTGGATGTCCACCCCGTCCAGGGTGTGCAGGCACTCGCCGGTGGCCGAGGCGCCCGAGTGCGACACCAGATCGATCTCCAGATAGCCCGGCTTGCGGACATCCCAGGGCTCCGTCTTGATCGGGATCTGGTGCTTCAACAACGCCCCCGGACGCGTCGTCCCATACAGCCGCCGCTTGAGCCGGCGCTTGCGAGCCTGCAGCCGCCGATCGATCTGCCGGGCACTGATCCGCCGGAGCTGCGCCTCGACCGCCGGCCTGACCGTGGCGCGCCGCTTCAGCCAGGGCAGCCAGTGGGGGAGGGCCGCCTTCAGCCGCATCCCACACAGATAGCCCGAGGCGGCCAGATCTGGGCCAGGAGCCGAATGACCTCCTCCGAGTAGGTGGGCCCCCGCCGGCCTACCCGGCGCACCGGCGGCCGCGGAGGCTGCTGGTGGCTCAGCACCTCGATCGCATACTTGCGATGATACCGACAGACCCGCGTCACTTCGTCCAGCAACGCCGAGCGCGTCGCCCGGTCGGCCCGTTGATACCGCTGCCACATCACCCGCAGATACTCGCACTTCGACCGTCGCGCCATGCCTGCTGCCCCCATCCTCCCCCTCCTTCGGCTCCGCACCCTGCGGACCTGGAGGGTAAGAAATACAAATGGCGCAACGATCTGTCGCCCGGTAAGATTTTAGATGACTCAATACGACGATGTCAGTGCCGGAGGCCCAGTGTGCTATTCTAAACACCCCATCACCTGCTTCGCATAGCAGGCCGTTGAGACAGCCGCCCGTCTTAAAAACCGATCGCTACCCTTGTCCTTCTCCCTTTTGTTCGCTCCGTCAGCCATGTTAGAGTAGCGCCCTTTCCATCGGAGAGGAGTCCGAGCATGAGTCGTGGCAATGTGTTTTCGCGGGCCCTACTTGCCGCGTTGGTGGCCGCCTCGGCGGCGGGCCCGCTCGGCCTCGGCGGCGAATCGGCACAGGCCGCCGCTCCCCAGAAGAAGGCGAAACCGTCCGCCAAACCCTCGCCAGCCGGGACGGTCGCGCAACGGTACGCGGAGGCCCTGGCGGCCGGCGACCGTCTCGCCGCCGGTCAGCTCGACTTCGCCTGCCTCTTCCGCATGGTCGGGCCGGGCGGTAAGAAGGCGACGGCCTTCCCGCCGGCGGCCGACCCGGTCTACGCCCGCTGCTGGGACCAGTTGTCGCAAGCCCACCAGAGCGCCGTCGAGTACCGGGAGCAGGGCATGGACACCCTGTGGCCGGGGAAGGGCTCGCTGGTGTTCTTCCGCGAGCCCTTGACCTCGTACGCCTCCTCCTTCTTCGTCATGGACCTGGTGGGCACCTCGCCGCCCGGCAGCGGCCTGAAGCTGGAGTACCTCAACAGCCGGAAGCTCCCAGCCGTGTCCTTCAAGCTGCGCGAAGACGCCCCGACGATCTCGGCGCCGGCCACGCTCGTCACCCTGCGCGTGACCTACAAGGACCCCCTGACCTCGCCGGTCTCCTACGCCCCCGGGACCTACAAGTGGACCAGCACGATCAAGCGGCCGCGGGCGGCGCTGAAGGCGGTCACGGTCAAGTGGGTCGTGGTGCGCGGGCTGAAGAAACTGGGCTTCCCGAGCGACGCGGCGGTCGTGAACCGGCCCGTATCGGAACGGGACGGGGTGCGCGTGCCGTTCGCGACCGAGACCAGCGTCTACGTGGAGGATTCCGCCGTCTGGTGGGGACCGGCCGATCAGCCGGGGACCCTCCTGGCCGCGGTGGGGCGCGCCGCGCTGTTCCCCGGCCTCGCCGAGCGGGTCGCGATGCTCAACCGGGTGCTGATCATCGACCCGGCCCAGCCGGACGCGCTCACGTTGCTCACCCGGGACCTCTACCAGACCCTCCTGCGCGCCGCCGAGGCGGAGCACAAGGTCCTGGTGGGGGATGAGGTGCTGGGGGCCCGGTTCGACGAGCTCTACTGGGACGCCTACGCCCAGACCACCAGGATGGCCATTTCGCTCGGAATGGAGATGGGAGGCCTGGCGAAGCCGACGCCGGCCGATTACCTCTACCGGCTCATTCCCGCGATGGAGATGCTGGCGAAAGTCCGGCCGGAGGACTTGGAAAACCGCCTGCGCCTGGGGATCGCCTACCGTTGGAACAACGACCAGCTCGGCGCGATCAACACCCACGAGGCGCTGGTCCGCGCCCTGCCGCCGGAGCGGTACGTGCAGCGGGCCCGGGCCCTGATCGAGCTGGCCTGGTCGCGGATCGCGCGCGTGTCCTGGAATCGCAGCTTCAACGACCCCAGCATCCTCCAGGCGTACCGGGAGGCGGAGGAGGCCTACAAGTTCACGGATCGGCCGCTGGACAAGTTCGTCGCGGCCTATACGATGGCCTACAGCCTGGCCTTCACGCCGAACCGCGACAACCGCGCCATGCTGGAGCTGTTGACCGACGCACAGCGCTGGTACCAAGACCTGCCGGGAGCCTCCCCGGCCTCCTGGCGGTACCTGCTCAGCAACGACTCGCTCAAGGGCGTGCTGGAAGCGGACCCCCTCTTCAAGCCCCTGCTCGACGCCTCGCAGCCGTAAGACGTGAGACGTAAAACGTGAGACGTGAGAATAGGGGATGGAAGTCTACACCTCTTACGTTTCACGTCTCACCTTTCACGTCTTCAATCGCGCCAGCTCCGCGAAGTAGGTCGCGAGCGCCTTCATGCCCCCCGACGCCTGCCCCCAGTCGAAGTGCTCGTTGGGCGCGTGGTAACCGTGCTCCGGCAGGCTGAGGCCGACGAACAGGATCGGCACCCGCCAGGCCTCCGCCATCTTCACGACGGCTCCGATGGACCCGCCTTCCCGCACGAAAGCCGGCTCCTTGCCGAACCCCGCCTTCATGGCCCGCTTCACCGCCTCCGCATAAGGCCCGCTGAAGACCCCGCGGAAGGGCTCGAGCATGCTCTCCGCCTCCACTTCGACATCGGGGTTCAGATCCCGCACGAACCGCTTCAGCAGCCGGAAGATCAGCTCCGGCCTCTGGTTCGGCACGAGCCTCATGCTGACCTTCAGCTCCCCCGAGCCGGGCACGACCGTCTTGACCCCCGGGCCCACGTAGCCCCCGGCCAGCCCGTGCACCTCGAACGTCGGGGCGGCCCAGATCCGGCGCAGCACCTCGGCCGCGCCCGTCGCGCGGAGCGAGTGGAAGCCGTAGGCCCGCATGAAGCGTGCGACTTGGAAGCCCGAGGCCAGAAACTGGTCGAGCTCGGCCCTGGTCGGCCGCACGACCTCGTCGT
This sequence comes from Nitrospirota bacterium, assembly GCA_040757595.1. NCBI lineage: Bacteria > Pseudomonadati > Nitrospirota > Nitrospirota bacterium. The sequence goes on from JBFLWP010000016.1 coordinate 47,111, forward strand.
AGAAGCCCGGAATCTTCACCCGGCCGGTCCTGGCGTCCACGCAGGCCCGGGCGACCTCGCAGAGCTCGGCCAGCGGATTGCGGGCGGCGCCGCCGGTCAGCCCGGAATGGGCGTCGGTCCTGCCGGTCCTGAGCGAGAGCCTCGCGCAGAGGAGCCCGCGCAGCCCGGCCGGCATGGCCGGCTTTCCCCTGGCGACCCAGATCGTGTCCGACACGACGACCGAATCGGGCCGGGGCACCTTGGCCCGTTGCCGCAAGACGTCCCCGAAGTGCGGGCTCCCGATCTCCTCCTCCAATTCCCAGAGGAACCGGACGTTGACCGGCACGCCCTCCTCGACCGCATACCGGGCCGCGAGCAGGGCGGTGAGCGCCGGGCCCTTGTCGTCCGTGGTCCCCCGCCCGTGATAGAGCCCGTCCTGCTTGCGAAAGGCGAAGGGAGCCTGCCGCCATTGCGGCTCCTGGGCCGGCTGCACGTCCAGATGGTTGTACACCGTCACGGTCGGATGCCCGGTCCCGGTCACCCAGCCGCCCGAGACCGCGGGATAGCCGCCGGTCTCCACGACCTGGGCCTCGGCGCCCAGATCCTGGAGATATTGCGCCGCGAGGTCGGCGGTCCGGCGGATGTCCTTGGCACGGACCGGGTCCATGCTGATCGAGGGCAGCTCGACCAGCTCGGCCAGCATCCGCTCGAAGCGCGGTCGGATGTCTCGAATGTAGGATTCCAGTCGCTTGTCGCGGGAAGGCGTTGATCGGTCTTTCAAGGAGGTGCCTCGTCATCGGCGTCGGCGGCCGCGCTTGGCGCGCCGCCTTTGCACGGTTTCCTCAATCAGTTTCATCTGGGCGGTGAGATGGTCACGGATCTCGCGATCACCCAGGCGCAGAGCCTGGACACAGCGCTCCACGGTCGCCTGCGCGTCGGCGTCCAACTCCTCCCAGGCTTCCAGTATCCGGCGAAGCGCCGCTGACTCCCCTTTCCCGCCATAGGCCCGGGGCGGCACTTCCGCGATCACCCCTTCCCGCCAGACCTCACCCTTGCCGGTCCGCAGCCACTCCACGCTCCGGCCAGTGAGGTACGCCACGCGGTAGAGCCAGGCTTCTGGGATTTCCCCGCGCGTGATGGCAGAGATGACGGACTGGGGCCGGATCTCCAGCTTTGTCGCAAGCTGCGCCTGCGTCTTGACGCCAAGCGCAGCAAGAAGACGCTCAACGATTCCGCGCGGTTCAGATCTCATTTTATATTAGCTTATTCTGAGTTGACAATTGGTAAGTTTTTGCTTATAATTCGTAATTAGGGTAGGCGGTCCGACGACTGCTGGTGATGACGCGAAACCTTTTAGACAGCATCCCGGATATAAACACACGACGGGCGTCCCGCCTCGGGGCATTCGTCGGTAGAGCGGAGCATGTCAGTCCTGGAGAAGCCGGCATGCTCCGCTTTTTATGGCGTGGGAGTCTAGCCTCCTTTCACCGAGGATTCAATGCCTACCGGGTCAGATCCCTCTTCGGAGACGATTCTGCTCGCTGAGGATCATGAGTCGGTACGGCAGTTGCTCACCAAGATTCTTCACAGGCAAGGGTATACCGTCCTCAGCGTCGACCGCGGGACAGAGGCGCTCCGCCTCTGGGAGCGGCATGAGGGGCCGATCCACCTGCTCCTGACCGATGTCCAGATGCCGGAGATGGGCGGACCGGAGCTTGTTCGGCACATTCGAGCCCAGCGGCCCACCATCCCCGTGATCTACATGTCCGCCAATCCCTGCCCCGCGCTCCTGTCAGCCCTGGAGTCAGAGTCTAAGACCGCCCTGCTCCTGAAGCCTTTCACGCCAGAAATCTTGACGCGCACGGTGCGCGCGCTCCTGGCCATGGGGGATTGACTCGCCGTCCCGCCCTGGCTGCTGCCCCGCTTGACCCAATTGGCATCTTGTGGTCTGCTGAGCCATGCCCCCGCTGTGGCTGGCCGCCCTGCTTGTCCTGCCGTTCTCCGTTTCCACCGCGACGATCGCCCCGGCATCCGCCGAAGAGCCGGTCGCCATCGGCAGGATCCTGGCCGAGCCGGATCTGTTTCACCTCAAGACGGTGGCCGTCCGCGGCACGGTGCTGGATCTGCGCATGATCGAGCCCTACCAGCAGCCGACCGGCGCGACCTGCTACGGGGCCTATCAGTTCACCGTGGGGGACGAGACCGGCTCGATGGACGTGACCGTGCTCGGTGTCTGCGGAGTGCCGCTCTTCAGGCCGCCGGCGATCATGGCCGGAGACCGGGTGACCGTGCTCCTGCAAATCCAGGACGCAGCCCATCTCGGCGCCTTTTTCGGGCTGGACGGCCGGCCCGTCCCCCACCTGAGCCAGCAGACCCCCCTGGCCCTGGCCCGCGAGATCTTCCGTATCGAACTGAAACCGTCCGCGCCCGCGCCCTGACCAGAAATGGGCCGGCTGGATCAAAAGCCGCTCGTGAGGCGACGCGGAGAAGGGGCGGAAGGTCACTCCACGAAGGCGAGCGGCAGGTCGGCGTAACCGGCAGGGGTGAACGTCGCCGGAGACTGGGCCCCGTTCGTGAGCAGCGGCACCGCCTCCGACACGTAGGCGTCCAATTCCTGGAGCGTGACGGTTTGGTCGAGGTTCAGGTCCGCGCGGCCTCGCAGGCCTCCGAGGATGACCGTGACGAAGGCCCCGTGCTGCAAGCCCTCGCGCTCGACTGCATGCTCCCGGCCCCGGCAGGACGAGAAGGTGGCGGCCCGGAACGGCTGCACCTGCTTCAGCAGCCGCTCGTGGTCCGCCGCTTCCGCCTTCGCCCCGCCGGGGCCGCGCCAGTAGCAGGTGTCGGTGAAGATCACCTTCCGTCCGGGCAGCTCCAGCACCCGTCGGAGATCGTCCCAGCCGATGGCGCGCGCCGGATCAGGGAGCCCCTGGTCCGAAAGCCGCGCGTCCTGCGGCAAGAACGTGAAACGGCCCTGCTCGTCCATCAGGCCCTGTCCCCCCAGGAACAGCATCACCACGTCGTTCGGCTTCGACTCGCTCAGGCGCGACAGGCCCTCCCGGATGTTGCGGACGGTCGGCTTGGCGGAACCGGCGTCCGTGAGGACCTGGGCCCGGATCTCCCCGAAGACCTTCCCGCGCTGCCGCAACAGCGCCTGGGCGAGGCTGTCCGCATCGCCCACCGGGTATCCCAAGGACGGGATCCGTTTGTCCTGATAGTCGTTCACCCCGACCGTGAGCAGCCACAGGTCGGGAAGCGGCCGCGCGGCGGCCGGCGACTGCGAGCGCGTCGTCAGGTGGAGGCTCGTCCGCTCTTCCGCAAACCCGTTGAACACCACGATCTCGACCAGGTTCGCCCCGGCTTCGAGGGACAGGGGGACTTCCAGATCCATCGTCCGCTGTGCCGCGGGCGGCGGTGAGTCCGCGACCTTGTACCCCACGCCGGCGTCCGGGAGTCGGGAGATGCCGCCCGGCAGGGACAGCCGGGCCCCGTTCACGTAGACGCTCGCCCGACTGATCGGCAGATGGTGATCCTCGGCGTGCACCTTCAGCACGACGGACGGCGCCTCGACGGTGATCCAGTCCTCCGGGGCCAGGACGGCCAGCTCTGGCGGCTGGACGCTCTGCAAATGCATGCGCGTTGCGATCTCGTGCTCGGCAATGCCCGCGGCGATCGCCCGTTCGCTGCTCCCGAGCCGGATGGCCGCCTCGACGATGGGCGGTTTGAAGAACACGGCGCGGAACTGGTCAATGCCGTAGACCCGCAATCCGATCCGGACGCTCAAGTTCTGATCGCCCTGCTCCGAGGCGTTGTAGTAGCCCTCCGGCGTGAAAATGATCCACTCCCCGTCCTGAAACCCCACCAAGGTCGCGATCGCTCTGGCCGTCTCCGTCTCCCACAGCCGCATCGTTCCGTCCAGGCTCCCGGACAGGATCTCCCGCCCGTCCGTCGAAAACTCCACCCCGACGACGCCGCCGGTATGGCCGGAAAAGGTCCGCGCCTCGCGGCCGTTGGCCGGGTCCCACAGCTTGAGCGTCTGGTCCTCGGACCCGGAGAGGACCCTCGTCCCGTCCGGCGAGAAGGCCACGTCCCAGACCGCCCCCTCATGGCCGGTGAACGTCTGGAGCTCCCGGCCGGTCGCGACATCCCAGAGCTTGAGCGACTGGTCCACGCTGCCCGAGAGGATGGCCTTGCCGTCTGGAGCCACGTCCACGGCCCGCACCGGCTGGGTATGGCCGGTGAGCGTCCGGACGTTGCGTCCCGTGGCCGCCTCCCAGAGCTTGAGCGTATTGTCTTCGCTTCCGGACACGATCCATTTCCCGTCCGGCGAGAACTCGACGTCCCAGACCGCCTCCGAATGGCCGCTGAAGGTCCGCAGCTCGCGCCCCGTGGCCGCCTCCCAGAGCTTCACCGTCTGGTCCCCGCTGCCCGACGCAATCCACTTGCCGTCCGGCGAGAAGGCGACGTCGGTCACGCCCCAAGTGTGCCCGCGGAAGGTGCGGATCTCGCGGCCCGTCGCCACGTCCCACAGTTTGACCAGGCGGTCGCTGCTGCCCGAGAGGGCCAGCGTCCCGTCCGGGGAGAGGGCCACGGCGGTGACGGCGAGGCTGTGGCCGGTGAAGGTCCAGAGGGCCCGGCCGGTCCGGATCTCCCAGAGCTTGAGGGTGTGGTCCCGCCCGCCGACGAGCGCCAACCGTCCGTCGCGGGAGAAATCCACGTCGCGGGCCTCCATGACCTTCCCGCTCAACGTGCGCACGTCCCGACCGGTCCGGGCGTCCCAGAGCTTCAGCGTCTGATCTTCGCTGCCGGACAGGACCCACCGGCCTTCCGGGGAAAAGCTCACGGCCATCACCGGTCTGACGTGCCCGGTGAAGACGCGCACCGTGCGGCCGGTCGCCGTCTCCCACAGCCGCAGCGTCTGATCCTTGCCGCTCGAGATGATCCACGTCCCGTCGGGAGAGAACGCAGCGGCCGTGACCCCCTGCTCGTGGCCGACGAAGGTTCGCAGGGACCGGCCGGTGGCCACGTCCCACAGCCGCAGCGTCTGGTCCTCGCCGCCCGAGATGGCGAGCTTGCCGTCCGGAGAGAAGTTCACCGTGTTCACGGCCTGCCGGTGCCCGCGGAAGGTGCGGACCTCCCGCCCGGTCGCCACCTCCCAGAGGATCATCGTCTGATCCACGCTGCCGGAGAGGGCCCACTTGCCGTCGGGCGACAAGGCCACGTCCGTCACGGCCTGCTCGTGCCCCACGAAGGCCCGGACTTCTTCGCCGGTCGCCACGTCCCAGAGCTTGAGGGTCTGATCCAGGCTGCCGGAAAGCGCCCGCTTGCCGTCCGGAGAAAAGGTCACGTCCCAGACCCCCTCTTCGTGTCCGCGAAAGGTCCGAATCTCCCGGCCCGTCGCGACGTCCCAGAGTTTGAGGGTCCGATCGTAGCTGGCGGACAGGGCTGACCGGCCGTCCGGCGAGAAGGCGACGAAGGTCACCGCCTGGGTATGGCCGAGGAAGGCCCGCACCTCCCGCCCGGTGGCCACCTCCCACAGCCGGATCGTCTGGTCCTCGCTCGCGGACAGGGCCCGCTTGCCGTCCGGGGAGAAAGCGACGGCCCGCACCCCGCCCGCATGGCCCAGCGGGATGAACACTTCCCCCGGCTGATGGGACGCGACGGCCGGCCCGGCGAGCCACCAGCCCCACCAAAAGAGAACCGATATGAGGACTGTGACGCTCATCCTATCCGTTCCAAGCCCGAAGGCGGCCCATTGTGGCAAGAGCTCCTCCTGGTTGCAAGCATCCCCTGGAAGGGCGCTCGTCTTGGATCAGTCGGTCGATCCGTGCTAGAGTGCCCACATATGGGCACCCCGGACAACGGCGCGTTTCTGCTGGAGACGGTCGGGCGCTTGATCGGCTTGCGGGGTCTGCGCGAGTTCGACGAGGCCCTGGCTCGTGTGCTGGCCCGCCGCCTCAGCGTCGAAGTCACCGGCTTGTACCTCTACAGCGAGGCCGCCAACTCGTTCACGCCGGTTTCCAAAGCGCTGATCGACCCCGCCTCACCCGGCTATCATGTCGGGCAACTTCCCGCCGCAGGGACGATGAAGGAAGCGGCGCTGCAGGCCGGGCGGGCGCTCCTGTGCAACGACGTGGGCACTTCCTCCTGGGCGGAAGCCCGCGTCCTCCAACATGCCGGGCACAGCGCCGCTTCGGTGATCGTGTCGCCGCTGATCCTCCACGCCGGCGACGGGCACGTCCGGTCGCGAACGATCGCGGTCCTGGCCGCCGTGGCGATCGGCCGACGCGACGCCTTCACCGAGGAGGATCGGCGGCTCATGGAAGAAGTGGGCCGGCAGCTTGCGCCAGTGCTCGATTCGGTCCTCGCCGCGGAGGAACGCGACGCCTTGACGGAGATCAACAGCCGTGTCGTGGTCGGAGCGGTGACGATGGCAAGCCTGATGCCGGCGATCAAAGCGACCCTCCAGCGGGTGATCCCGCACGACGCGCACGGGCTCATGCGCTTCACGGAGGGCCCGCAGGGGCCCTGGTTCGAGCCGATCCACATCGAAGGGCTGAAGTTGGACGTGGAGGCGCTGCGGCCGTTCCCGTTCGAGCGGATGGCGCCGGCGGAAATGCTCGCGACCGGCCGGCCAGTGCTGATCACCGGCTACGGCCACGAACGGTTCGTCGAGGCCCCCTACTTCGAGTCACTGGGGCTGCTCTCCGCCATGCTCTGCCCGCTGACGGTGCGCGGCGGGCCCTACGGCTTTCTGGCCGTCGCCAGTCGGCGAAAGAACGCCTTCTCGGAGCGGGACCTGCGGCTGGCCGAGCAGATCGGCCTCAACCTCTCACAGGCCATCGCGAACCTGCTGGCCTACGAGGAGATCAGCCGCCTCAAGGACCAACTGGAGCAAGAGAACGTCTACCTGCGGGAGGAGATCGGCGCCTCGGTGGACTTCAAGGAGCTGGTCGGAGACAGCCAGGCGCTGCAACGGGCGCTCAAGGCCATCGAGAAGGTCGCGCCGACCGATTCCACCGTGCTGATCTCGGGCGAGACCGGCACGGGCAAGGAGATGGTCGCGCAGGCCATCCACCAGCTCTCGCCGCGCAAGGACCAGCCGCTGATCAAGGTCAATTGCGCCGCGCTGCCCCCGACCCTGATCGAATCCGAGTTGTTCGGCCACGAGAAGGGCGCCTTCACCGACGCCACGGCGCGCAAGATCGGGCGGTTCGAGCTGGCCAACCACGGCACCATCTTCCTCGACGAGGTCGGCGAGATCCCGCTCGACTTGCAGGCGAAGTTGCTGCGGGTGCTGGAGGCCCAGGAGCTGGAGCGGGTGGGCGGCAGCCAGACGATCGCATTGAACGTGCGCGTGCTGGCGGCGACGAACCAGGATCTCGAGCGGGCCGTGAAGGCCGGGGCGTTCCGCGCGGACCTGTACTACCGGCTCAAGGTCTTTCCGATCCGCGTTCCGCCGCTGCGGGAGCGGCGGGAGGACATTCCCATGCTCGCGCGGCACTTCGTGAAAAAGTACAGCGCCCGCCACCGCAAGGCCGTGACGAGGATCGGCTCCGCCACCCTGCGGGCCCTCGGCGCTTACGAGTGGCCGGGCAACGTCCGCGAGCTGGAGCACGTGATCGAGCGGGCGGTCATCCTTTCGCAGGGGCCGGTGCTGATCGTTGACGAATTCGAGGGCGAGGTCTCCGCTGGCTCCGTTGACCGACCGGCGAAGGGACCAAGAACGCTCAAGGACGTGGAACGGGCGCACATCCTGGACGTGCTGAACCAGACCAACTGGGTCGTGGCCGGCAAGAACGGCGCGGCGGCCCGCCTGGGGCTCAAGCGCTCCACGCTCCAGCATCGGATGCAGAAGCTCGGCATCCGAAAGTCCTTCCTCACCCGATCCTGAATCCTGCCCGTCTTTCGGCAGAAGTGCCCGCATGCGGGCGCTGGCGCGCCGCCGCGGTCCGATCGCTCCCCTCCCGTCTTTTCGGAATTTACCCGCTTGTCCAATCGGTTCGCTCTCCGGATCCGGCCCGCGCGAGACCGGGCACCTTTCCTGCTCCTCCCCCTGAACCGCCATGAGCGAGGGACGCACGACGCCGGAAGCGGTGAGTCACGCGGTGGAGGAATACCTCGGCCAGCGGCAGGCGGAGATCCTCCCTGCCGGCGACCAGTCCACGGGCGGGCGCCGGTTTACCTGGTGCGGGGACGTGCTGGAGTTCCTCGTCGAGGGGCTGGCCGAGCGGCTCGCAGCCCGCGGGATCACGTTCACGAGTCCCTTCCCCGGTCCGCTCCGCCTTTGGGACGAAGACCAGCAGCCGGACGGTCAGCACGTGCGGCGGTTTTGGACGACGGCGCTCGAGCGCGGGTGTCCGATCGCCAAGCTTTGCACGTTCTTCTTCCATCGCCACGACACCCCGGCCCTGCCGCGGGCGCCCAAGGTCGTCGGGTTTCCGCCGGACTATCTCGAAGAGCCCGAAAGGGACCGGGGATGAACTACGTCGCGCTCAAGATGCTGTTCGGCGACCGGGCCAAGTATCTGATGCTGCTCTGCGGTCTGGCCTTCGCGGTCATGCTGATCGTGCAGCAGGGTTCGATCTTCTGGGGCCTGATGATCTGGTCCCAGTCCGGGATCAGCAACTTGAACGTCCAGATCTGGGTGACCGATCCGAACATCAGCCAAGTGGAAGAGGTGAAGCCGATCGCGGACACGACCGTGGCGCGCGTGCGCTCCGTGCCGGGCGTGGAGTGGGCGGCGCCGCTCTTCAAGGGCGTCGTACGGGCCCGCCTCGCCAACGGCGAGTACCACCGCGTTTCGCTGGTCGGCCTGGACGCCGCCACCATGATCGGCCGACCGGCGCGGCTCTTCGAAGGGCGGATCGAGGACCTGCGCACGCCGGACGCGGTGGTGGTGGACCAGTGGGCCGTGCAGCGCATGGGCGGGCCGGACGTGGTCAAGGTCGGCGCCGTCTTCGAGATCAACGACAAGAAGGCGCGCGTCGTGGGGATCGCGAACATCCAGAAGGACTTCCAGAACATCCCCGCCGTCTACACGACCTTCGACCGGGCCGTCGCCTACGCGCCGCCCGAGCGGCGCGTCCTTTCTTACGTGCTGGCGAAGGCGAAGGACGGAGTGCCGGTCGGGGAGGTGACGAGACGGATTCGCGAGCAGACGGGCCTGGGGGCGTTCACCCAGGAAGAGTTTGGCATGAAGACGATCCAATGGGTGCTGAAGAACACCGGCATCGGCGTGAACTTCGGCACGACGATCGTGCTGGGCTTCATCGTCGGCATGGCGATCGCGGGCCAGACCTTCTATCTGTTCACGGTGGAGAACCTCAAGCAGTTCGGCGCGCTCAAAGCGATGGGCACCTCCACCGTCACCCTGGCCCGCATGATCATCCTCCAGGCCTTCACGGTGGGTCTGATCGGCTACGGAGTGGGGATCGGCCTGGCGACGCTCTTCGGTTACGTGACCGCCGGGGAGGGGCGGCTTCCCTTCGTCGAGACCTGGCCGCTGCTCGGCCTCGTCTTCGTCTCGCTCCTGGGAATTTGCACCGTGTCGGCCGCGATCAGCATCGTCAAGCTGGCCAAGCTGGAGCCGGCGATCGTCTTCAGGTGACCCAATGGAAGTCGACGCGCAGATCGAGCCGGAACAGCACGGCGTTGCTCCTCCCGCCGTCAAGGTCCGGGGCGTGATCAAGTCCTTCGGGACGGGAGACGCCAAGGTCGCGGTCCTTCGAGGCGTCAATCTGGAGGTCCAACTCGGCGAGCTCCTGCTGCTGGTCGGGGAATCGGGTGGCGGCAAGACGACGCTGCTTTCGGTGATCGCCGGCATCCTGGACATTGACGAGGGAGAGCTGGACGTGCTGGGCGTCCCGCTGCACCGGCTGTCCGGCGCGAGAAAAACCAGATACCGCGGCGAAACGATGGGCTTCGTCTTCCAGCAGTTCAACCTGTTGCCGGCGCTCACCGCGGCCGAGAACGTGGCGGTTCCCCTTTTGATCCACGGCACGCCAAGGGGGAAGGCGCTGAGCCGGGCACGGGCCATGCTCGACCGGGTCGACCTCGGCGACCGGACCGAGTTCCAGCCCGCCAACCTCTCCGTCGGCCAGCAACAGCGGGTGGCGATCGCCCGTGCCCTGGTCTCCGAGCCGCGGCTGCTCATCTGCGACGAGCCGACGGCGGCCCTGGACGGGGAGAACGGCCAGAAGGTCATGGCGATCCTGCGCGACGTGGGCCGCTCGCCGGAGCGGGCCGTGATCGTCGTCACGCACGACAGCCGGGTCTTCCACTATGGGGACCGGATTGCCGTGCTGACCGACGGCCGCATCGTGGGCGTCCACGAGGCGCCGAAGGCCCCGCTGCATCAAATCGGTCTCCAGGGGCTGGAGCCCGGTCAGGGTGATGCCGGACGACCGGAGGGTCAGCCATGATCGTGCTGCGGCGGATCAGTCTCTGGCTGGCCCTCGCGGGCGTGCTGTTCACCGGCTGGGTCCTGATGGCGGCCCGCCAGAAGGAGCCGATGCCGCCCCCCGTCGAGCCGCCGCCGACGAGCCCCTACGAGTACACGGTGGCGGCGGCCGGCATCATCGAGGCGGTCAACGAGAACGTGCGGATCGCGCCGCCCGTGGCGGGGCTGATCACCAAGGTCTTCGTCGTCGTCGGTGACCGGGTGGAAGCCGGCGCGCCGCTCCTGCAACTGGACGACCGCGATCTCCTGGCCCAACTCAACGTGCGCGAGGCGGCCCTCCCGCCGGCGCGTGCCCGGATCGAGGAGCAGCGGCACCGGGTCGAAGACCTCGAAGTGCAGTACAAGCGGTTCCAGGCCATCCACGACCGGCGCGCCGTGAGCGAGGACGACGTGAAGCGGACCTGGTATGCGATGGAGGCGGCCAAGCGGGTCCTCGTGCGGACCGAAGCCGACCTGGCCCAGGCCGTCGCCCAGCGGGACGAGACCAGGGTCCTGCTGGACCGGCTCACCGTGCGCGCGCCGCGCGCGGGTGCCGTCTTGCAGGTGAACGTGCGCGCCGGCGAGTACGCGACGCTGGGCGCCGCGGAACCCCTCCTCCTGCTCGGGGAGACGCAGCAGCTCCAAGTCAGGGCGGACGTGGATGAGGTCAACGCGCCGCTGGTGAAACCCGGCGCCCCCGGCGTGGCTTACCTCAAAGGGTTGACCGAGCACGCGATCCCGCTCTCGTTCGTCCGCATCGAGCCCTACATCGTCCCCAAGAAGTCGCTCACGGGGGACAACACCGAGCGGGTGGACACGCGCGTGCTGCAGGTCATCTATCGCTTTCCGCGTCCGTCGTTCCCGGTCTATGCGGGGCAGCAACTCGACGTGTTCATCCAGCGCGACCCGCCGGCCGATGCCCGTCGGCCGGCGCAGGCCGAGCCGGCCAAGACGCCATGACCGCTGCGCGGCTTCACAGAGGAAGAGGACTGCATCGTGCCGCACTGGCCTGGCTGGCCCTGGCCGGCTGCGTCCAGGGGCCGGACTACCAGAAGCCCGCCGTCGAGGTGCCCCAGGCCTGGGACGCGATGGGCGCGGGGCTGGCCCAGCCGGGCGTGCCGGTTTCCGCCGACAAGGTGCCGGAGGCCCGCTGGTGGCTGGAATTCCAGGACGAGGAGCTCAACGGTCTCATCGAGCGGGCCCTGATTGCCAACCACGACGTGCGACGGGCCGCCTCGCGCGTCATGGAGGGACGGGCCACGATGGTCGCGGCCGGCGCCGGCCTCTACCCGCAGGTCAACGTGCAGGGCGCCTATTCGCGCATCGAGATTTCCCGGAACACGCTGGCCGGGCTCGGCCTGGCCTCGGGCGGCGGCGCCTCGCCGCAGACCTTCGCCACGCCGGGCAAGGGCTTCGACCTCTATAACGCGCCCGCCGACCTGCGCTGGGAGTTGGACCTCTGGGGCCGCATCCGCCGCGGGATGGAAGCGGCTTCGGCCGAGGCCGATGCGCTGGAGCAGGACCGCCGCGCCGTCGTCCTGTCCCTGATCAGCGACCTGGGCCAGGCCTACTTCCGCCTCCGCGAGCTGGACGAGCAGATCACGATCGCCGAGAAGAACCTGGCCCTGCGGAAAGACTCGTTGGGCATCATCCAGACCCGCGCCTCCGTCGGCCTCGCGTCCGAGCTGGACGTGAAGCGGGCCGAGGTGCTGGTGGCCGAGAGCGCCGCGCAGATTCCGGAATTCAGGCGGCTGCGCGAGGTCGAGCTCCACCACATCGAGGTCCTGTGCGGCGCGCGGCCGGGCACGCTTGCCTTGCTTCCCAAGCCGCTCCGCCACGTGGTCGTGCAGCCGGAGATTCCGGTCGGGCTCCCGTCTCAATTGCTCGAGCGGCGGCCCGACATCCTGCAGGCGGAGCAGACCCTCGTCGCGGCCAACGCGCGCATCGGAGAGGCCCGCGCCTATTTCTTCCCGCGCCTCTCGATCACGGGGCAGGGCGGGGTCCAGAGCGTGGACTTCCGCAACTGGTTCTCCTCCAACAGCCAGACCTACAGCATCGGGCCGTCCGTCACGCTTCCGATCTTCCTGGGCGGGACCAACGTGGCCCGCCTGGATGCGGCCGAGGCACGCTATGCGCAGATGCTGGAAGCCTATCAGCAGACCATCCTGAACGCGTTCCGAGAGGTCGCCGACCTGCTGGTCTCGATCCGGAACCGGACCGACCAGCGGGAGCAGCAGCGCCTACAAGTCCAGGCGGCGCAGACCGCACTGGAGCTGGCGCAAGTCCGGTATAAGGAGGGGCTCGTGACCTACCTGGACGTGCTGGAAGCGGAGCGGACGATGCTGAACGCCGAGCTCCAACTCGTGCAGACCGAGCGGGCCAGGCTGGCCGACATGGTGGGCCTCTTCAAAGCCCTGGGCGGCGGATGGGAGCTCGAACAGCCGGTCGTGTCTTCGGTGACACAGCCTGGGTGATTGGATTTCCCCCTCATTTCACGGGGCTGCCCAGGACGCACCAGACGCGTCGCGTGCCGGACTTCTGGTCGGTGACCGCCTCGCCCGAGAAGAAGCTCACCTGCCAGGCCACGATGTCGTCGGTGGGCGACGGGGTGGCGGTCCAGTAAATGGCGGACTTGATGTTCGAGAAGGGATGGTTCTTGGGCAGGGCGGGATCCTTCTGCTCCGGATCAATGAGGCTCTTGAGCTCGTCCACCGTCGGCGCCCGCCAGCCGGTCTTGCCGCCGACCGTCTTCGCCGCGCACCGTTCCACCGAGCGGCTCCAGACGTCGTGCTCCAGATCCGGGGCCCGCTCCCAGATCAGGCCGGTCTGAGCGTCCTTCACCCCCGCCCCGTCCAGCACGAGCGCGAACCGCTCGGCCGCTGAGACCACGGCCTGAAGGCAGCACACCGCCAGGATACTCAGACTGACGAAGCACGCCCTAGTTGACATCTCCATTGTCCTCCAGCGCCTTCCGCACCGTCATTGGCCCCTTCATCAGCCAGACCATAGACCATGTTTCCGCATCGAATTTGAACCTTCGACGCCCGCAGTATAAGTCTCCATACCCTGCTCGGCAAGAACGCTTAGGCAGCCGGTTCTTCCGATATCGTTTTCCGGGCTACACGCCGGACGAGTACGCGCGCAAACGCGAGGAGCTCGGGATCGCGCGGACGGCCTGCGAAGAAGGGATCGCCCTGGTGGGAGAGCCCGCTGGATCGTAAGCTTGAGGATCGTCAAGGCACACACAGGAGCCGCTTCACCAATCCGTCGAGCAGCGGCACATAATTGGGGAGCCGGTGAAAGACCGACTTGGCCACTTGCTCGTCATAGGTGTGGGCCGTCCGGTTGCGATCCTCCAACATGGCGAGCCACCCCTGCTCGTCCGTAATCCAGCCGCTTTTGAAGGCCAGCTTCAAGCAGCCTTTCGGTGATTGACAATCAAGCCCCTCTTCCCGCGCCCGCTCCTGTACGGCCTTCCAGGCCAGTTCAAAACAAAACTCGAAGCGCTGGATCGCGGCGTCGCGACTGATGTCCGTCTCTGGAACCTCCAGCGCATCGCGGAGCCGGGCGACCGACGTCCGCAAGCTCTCCAGTCGGACCGTCACAATCTGACCCCGTGCCGCAGGACCTCTTCCTTGAGCCGCGCCCCGACCGCGCTCAGGTCCACCAAGTCCACCTCGTAGAGCGTCGGCAATTCCTCCACCGCTTCGCGCAGGACCGCCAGTTGATCGGGTGGGATCAGGCGACCGGTCGAAACCGCAATGTCGAGGTCAGAGTGGGGCTGCGCTCGGCCTCCCGGCCATGAGCCGAACCACAGCACGGCCGCCTCGTGACCCAGGATTTTTCTCGCAAGTCGGGCGACTTCCTGCGCCACCTCGGTCGCCCGGCTCGCGACTTCGAGTTGCACGGTGCGGGACAGCTCAACCATCGGCTCCTCTTTCGTCAGCGCGCGGCATCAGTCTACTCCTAGCCGCGCGCCAGTCAAGAGATTCCCTAATGGACCGAAAACGGGATCGGTGCGAACGTCAGGACGAAGATCGCCAGCGCGAACCAGCCGACCCAGACGCGGGTCCGGCCCAGCGCGGCGTGCGGATCTATGACCGGCGGGTGGGTCAACCCCAGCATCCCCGCCATGCCGGCCCAGAGGAACCAGCCGGGCCAGCCGATGAAGCCGAGCACCAGCAGCACCGGCACGATCGCGAGCGCCATCGTCCGCTGCCGCTCCCCCCAGAGGGCGTAGGCCACGTGACCGCCGTCCAGTTGCCCGATCGGAATCAGGTTCAGCGACGTCACGAAGAGCCCGAACCAGGCGGCGAAGCCGACCGGGTGGAGGACCACGTCGTAGCCCTCCGGCACGGAGCCGAGCACCAGCCAGGAGACGAGCTGCAGCAGCAACGGCTCGCCGAGGTGGATCCCGAAGGCCCGCTCGTTCTCCACGATCGTGGAGAGCTCGAGCCCGACGACCAGCGCCGCGACCGCCACGACGAACCCGGCGATCGGTCCGGCCACGCCGATGTCGAACAGCGCCTTCCGGTTCAGGATCGGGCTGCGCATGCGGATGATCGCGCCGAAGGTGCCGATGAAATGCGGCGGGCCGGGGATGAACAGGGGCAGGGAGGCCGGCACCCGGTGGATGCGCGACAAGATGTAGTGCCCCAACTCGTGCGTGACCAGGATCGCGAGCAGCGTGCCCGCGAACGGAATCCCCTTGAGCAGGGCCGACGGGTCTTCCAGCAGGAACTGCCAGGCCCCCTGCATCGGCGCGGTTCTCGTCGCGTAGGCCCCGGCCCAGAGGGTGGTGAAGACAGTGGCCAGGAACAGGCAGAGCGGCAGGGTCCGGTCGGAGAAGCGCCGGCGCGGCCTTTCGGGCTCGACCGGCATCGCAGGCGGCGCCTGGTCCAGATCCAGAATCTCAATCCGGCGGATGTCCCGATCCTCGTCCATGTCGCGTTCCCATTCTCGGCTGTTCGCCATCCTTGCCCCGTTACGAGTGACCAATGACGAGTGGCCGACGACGCTCCTCTTTCACGCCTCAGCGGCAAACGGATTGTGGGCCGCTTCCTCCCGCACCGTGGTCGCCGGCCCGTGGCCCGGCAGGAGGACCGTCTGCTCCGGCAGCGTCAGCACCCGCCGCCGCACCGACTCCAGGTGGGCCGGATAGAGTGAGAAGGGGTTGGCGCGGCCGATGGAGCCGGCGAACAGGGTGTCCCCCACCAAGCAGAGGGCCCGAGCGCCGTTCTCCACGCGATAGCAGATGCCGCCGGGCGTGTGGCCGGGCGTGGTCAT
Organism: Nitrospirota bacterium; assembly: GCA_040757595.1. Lineage (NCBI taxonomy): Bacteria > Pseudomonadati > Nitrospirota > Nitrospirota bacterium. The sequence continues at coordinate 62,814 of JBFLWP010000016.1, forward strand.
GCACCGCACCGTCAGCCGTCCCACGGGGATGGCCCGCCCGTCTTCGGCCGTCACGACCAGGTCACGCGGCGGACGCCAGGAGAGCAGGCTCAGGTCCGCCTGCCCAATATACACCGGCACTCGACGGTGCTGCAGAATCACGTCCAGCCCCTCGGCATGGTCGGCATGGCCGTGCGTCAAGCAGACGGCCTTGAGCGCGAGTTCGTTCCGGTCCAGGACCTCCAGCATCGCCTCCGCGTTGTAGGCCGTGTCCACGAAGACCGCTTCGCCCCCGTCGTGCAGGACGTAGCCCTTGACCGCGTAGCCGCCGACCGAGCCGTGGACGGTCGTGACCTCGCCCGTTGCCTCCGGAACCGGCGCGGGCGTCCAGCCCTCGACGATCTTCGCCAGCGACTCGCTCCGAAGCCCGAGCGCCGAGGCGAGGGCCTGGACTTCGCTCCTGGTCGGCAGCCGTCCGCCCCGCTCCAGCACCGTCAGGTCGCCGGCCTGGAGGCCGGTCCTCTGGGCCAGGTCGCCCACCGACAGACCTTGCCCCGTCCGGGCCTTCTTCACGATGTCGCAGAAGTCGTCCTCGAGTGGCATGGGTCCAAGAGCCGATGGCTGATGGCCTATAGCTTATGGCCCGTCCCAACTGAAAGAAACACTCCGACCATATGCCATGAGCTATACGCTATAAGCTCTTCAAGCTTTCCTTCCAGGCGCTCACCATCCCCGGATCCACGTCACGAGCAGGACGGAGCGGAGGTTCCTGGCCTTGAAGGCCTTGATCTCTTTCAGCATCAGCGAGGCCGCCTCCTCGTGCGCCACGCCGCCGACGCCCGTGCCCATCCCCGGAATCGCCACGGTGGCCAGCCCCCGCTCGTCGGCCAGCTTCAAGGCCGCCCTCGTGGCCTTGGCCACGTTCTCCGCCGGAATCCGCACGGCCGGCTCCGGCATCGTCGGCGCATGGATGATGCCCTGGAACTTCGTCTTCCCGCCCGTCGTCAGCACCGCGCTTCCGACCGGGATCGGGGCGAGCCGCCGCGCTTCCGCCTCCACCTCCGGCCCGGCCGCCCGCTTGATCACGCCCGCCACGCCGCCCCCCATGATCCCGCGGCTGTTGGCCGCGTTCACGACCGCCTGCGCGTCGGCCTCCAGAATGCTGCCGTGAACGACGACGATGTGGAGGAGGTCGGTGCCCATCTGGTCAGCCCTAAGCCGCCTGCCAGTGAATCACAGTACCTTGTCCGGATCGGTCAATCAAGAGACGACAAAGCAGACACTGCGACCTCGCGAAGAACGCTTCCTTGACACCCGTCATGATATGGTGTCTACTGCCATATGCCGAAGGCGAAACTGGTCCTCCATACGAGATACATTGACGAGCAGGGAGGGCTGGTGGAAATGAAGGCGTATCACGTCCCAAAGACAGCGAACGCGCCTCACGGGTTCAAATACTCGCTGGTCTATATCCGAGGCGGTCAGCGATTGGTCGGCTACGACAACCATGAACGCAAAGGCGATCATCGGCACTACTTGTCCGACACGGCACCTTACGTCTTCACGACCGTTGATCGGCTGATCGAGGACTTTCTTCGGGATGTGGGCGCGATCAGGAAGGAGAGCAAACGATGAGAGTCAAACGGCTCAAGGTCGGCATCCGCCCCCTGGAGAAAGGGCTGCGGGAATTCGGCGCGACACTCAAGGCGCTTCAGGCTGGACGAAAAGTGGCCAAGCGCACCGGAACCTACTTCGTCAGCGTGGAAGCGATGCGCCAGGTGCTCACGACGTCACGCCTGGCCCTGCTCCACCTGATTCGGACGCGACGCCCTCGATCCATTGCAGCGCTGGCCAAGCTGGCCCGCAGGGACTTCAAAAACGTCCACGCCGACTTGCAGCTTCTTGCCAACCTCGGGTTGGTCCAACTCGAGCCGGGTGCTCACGCCCGCGACTCCGTCACTCCAACCGTCTCCTTCGAGCGGATCCAATTCGAAATCGCGGTGTGAGCGAGGCCTTTATCCAGTTTCTTCTTCGTAAGAGCGGGTGGCGCTGACCAGTCCCTCTGCTGCCCGCGTTCTTTCACCTTCATTCCCCTCCCAACAAGTCTGCCGCCTTGTACTCCACGGCCGTACTCTTTATCCCTCGGGCGGCAGCTTGATCTCCTGCACCTCGCCGAAGCCCGAGAGCACCTGCGGGAGCGCGTCGGGCGGGCCGACCGCCAGGATGCGGAGCTGCTCCGGATGGAGGTGGGTGCGCGCCGCGTTCAACAAATCCTCCTTCGTCAGCGCCACCACCTTGTCCCGCAGCCGCTGGAGAAAGTCTTTGGGAAGCCCGTCGTACTCCAGGCCGATCAGCCGGCCCACGACCGCGGAGGGGCTCGTGAACGAGAAGACGAAGGAGTTGACGAACGCCTCCTTGGCCTGGGCCAGCTCTGCGTCGGTCACCGGCTCCCGCTGCAGCCGCTCCATGTTGGCAACCAGGCGGCTGACGACCTCCTGCGTGGAGGCAAGCTTGGTCTCCGCCCGCATCGCCCAGACCCCCTGCTCGCGCACGCCGGCGCGGATCGAGCTGCCGACCGAGTAGGCCAGTCCCTGCTTCGTACGCACGTCCTGGAAGAGGCGGCTGCGGAAGCCGCTTCCGCCCAGGATGTCGTTGAGCAGCGTGAGGGCCGGAAAGTCCGGATCGCTCTCCTTCACGGAGAGGTGCCCGGCGCGCAGGTGGGTCTGGGTCGTTCCCTTGCCGATGAACCGGACGACCCGCTTGTCGGCCCTGGCTTCGTCCGCCGCGACCGGCGGCCAGGCGATCTCCGGGACCGGCCCCGGCTTCCACGACCCGAAGACCTCGCGCAGGAGCGCCAGCACCTCGTCCCGCTGGAAGTCCCCGGTCACGCCCAGGATGATCCCGTTGGGATGGACGGTGCGGGCATGAAAGGCCTGTAGGTCCTCGCGCGTGATCCGCGTGACGGACTCGACCGTGCTCTCGCGGGCGAACGGATGCGTCGGACCGTAGAGCAGCTTCGCGAATTCGCGTCCGGCGATGGACTGGGGTTGGTCCTGCCGCCGGCGGATGCCCTCGATGGCCTGGAGCTTGGCCAACTCCACCCGGCCCGGATCGAAGGCCGGCATTGTGAGGACGTCGGCGAAGAGCTGGAGGCCGCGCCGCAGGTCCTTCTTCAGCACGTCCAGCATGGCCGAGCCGGACTCCGTGCCGATCCCGACCGAGACCACCGCGGCGAGCTGCTCCAACTCCTCGTCCACCTGTTGGGCGGACATGCGCCGGGTGCCGCCCGTCCGCATGGTGGCGCCGGCGATGGCGGCGAGGCCGACCTTGTCGGGCGGGTCCAGCCAGGCGCCGGTGCGCAGGCTCGCGCTCATGGTGACGAGCGGGAGCTCGTGGTCCTCCAGCAGATAGACCACCATGCCGTTCTCGAGCACCAGACGCTCCGGCTCCGGCGGCGTGAACTGGACCGTTTCGAACTGCATGAGCCGGGGGTCGTCCGGCTGCGGCTCCGCCCCAACGGCCCAGACAGGCCCCAGGAAGGCAAGCATGAGTGCGGCAGGGAAGGTCAAGCCCGCAGCCCTCATCCATGCGTTCGCGTTGGACGTTTCACGTCTCACGTTTGACGTCTCACGGCTTCGCGTTCCGTTTCACCAGCGTCGCGACGGTGCGGTTCGCCTTCACGAAGTATCGGGCCGCCACCCGCTGGATGTCGGCCGGCGTCACCGCCGCGATCCGTTCCCGCACGGCGAGCACGTACCGCCAGTCCCCCGCAACGGTCTGGAAGAACGCGAGCTGGGAAGCCAAGCCGCTGTTGGACCGCAGCGACCGCAGGAGGGCCGCGTCCAGGTTGTTCAGGACCTTCTCCAATTCCCTGGCGGAGACGGGCTCGGTCTTGAGCCGCGTCAGTTCCTCGTCGATCGCGGCCTCCAGCTCCGCCGTCGTGTGCGGGGCGAGCGGGGAGGCGCTGATCACGAACAGGTTCGGGTAGCGGAGGCCGGGAAAGCCGGAGTCCGTGCTGACCGACGCGGCCAGCCGCTTCTCCCGGACCAGCCTCTGGTACAGCCGCGACGTGACGCCCTCGGACAGCAGCGAGTCGATCACGTCGAAGACGTAGTCGTCCGGATGGCCCAGGGCCGGCTTGTGGTAGCCGACCACGAGGATCGGCTCGGCGTCGAACTCCACCTCGACGCGCCGCTCCCCTCTTTGCGGCGGCTCGCGCGGGACGACCGGCGGCGGGGGCGGGCCGGCGGGAATCTTGCCGAAGGTCCGTTCGACCAGCGCGACGACCTCCGGCGGATTGATGTCGCCGACGACCGCCACCACCGCGTTGGCCGGCCCGTAGTAGGTGCGGAAGAAGGCCTCGGTCGCGGCGGGCGTGAGCGAGAGGATGTCCGAGCCCCAGCCGATGGTCGGAAACCCGTAGGGATGGGCCTGGAACGCCGCCGCCGCAAACGCCTCGTAGAGGAGCCCGTTGGGGCTGTCCTCGGTCCGGAGCCGCCGCTCCTCCATGACGACGGCGCGCTCCTTGTAGAACTCGCGCAGCACGGGGTCGGCCATCCGGTCCACCTCGATCGCCGCCCAGAGGGGCAGGCGGTTGGCCGGCAGGCTGACGGTGTAGCGGGTGACGTCCTTGCCGGTGGAGGCGTTCAACCCGACCGCCCCGTGGCGCTGATAGAGGAGCGCCATCTCGTTGCCGACCACGAGCGCATCGGCCTGGCTCTGGACCTCCCTGAAAGCTTGTCGCTTCTGCTGGAGCTCCGGCGAGTCCTCCTTGCCGCTCGCCTTCAACCGGGCCTGCAGCCGCTCGATCTCGTCGCCCAGCCGGTCCAGCTCAGCCAGCAGCGGCCTCTCCCGCCCGTAGTCCCTGGTGCCGAGCGTCCTCGTGCCCTTGAACGCCATGTGCTCGTAGAGGTGGGCGACGCCGGTCTCGCCCGTGTGCTCGTTCGCCCCGCCGACGCCGAACGTGAGGTTGAGGGACACGACGGGCGTCTGGTGCCGCTCGACCATGAGCACCGTGAGCCCGTTCGCGAGCCGGTGCTCGACGACCCGCTCGGCGAGCCCCGCCCCGCCGGCGTGCACCCATCCACCGAGCAGACAGAGACCGACCATCACGCCCAGCATGACCAGCCGGCGGGGCGGGCGTCGCTCGTATCCCGTCGTTCGTGGCGCGTGAACCTCCGAGTACGAGATACGCTTCACGCACAACGCTTCACGGTCTTTCATGCAAAGAGCCCGATCAGGTCTTCCGGTCGCTCGATGAACCAGTCGGGCCGGCAGGCCAGCATCCGCTCCCGGTTGCCCATGCCGTAGCCGACGGCGCAGACCCGGATGCCGGCGCTGTGCCCGCCCTTGATGTCGTTCGTGCTGTCGCCGATCAGGACCGTGCGGTCGGGGCCGACCTTCAATTCCTCCATGACCCTGAGGAGCATGCCCGGCTCAGGTTTGAGCCCGTAGCCGTTGTCGCCGCCAACGACGTAGGTGAAGTGGTGGGCCCCCAGCCCCTCGAGAATCTTCGTCGTGTACTCGAGCGACTTGTTCGTGGCCACGGCCTTCTTCTTGTCCGTGAAATGGGCCAGGACCCGTTCGACGCCGGGGTAGAACTTGGTGCGATCCAGGCAGTGGGTGAGGTAATGGCCGCGGAAGACGCGCAGCGCCTCTTCGTAGCGCGCCTGGTTCTCCTCCCCGACGGAGAGTTTCAGCAGCCGCTTCACCCCGTCCCCGACGAAGCCGAAGATCTCCTCCTGGCTGCGCAGCGGGAGCGACAAATCGGCCAGGGTCAGGTTGACCGAGGTCGCGATGTCCCACTTGGACTCGATGAGGGTCCCGTCCAGGTCGAAGATCAGCAGCTCGACCGGTTCTTTCGCCTTCGCGCGCGTCACGGCTCCTTCCCGACCTTTTTCAGCTCGTCCCGCAGCTCGGTCAGCTTGCCCAGCTTGGCGCCGTCCGTCTCCTGCAACATGGCCTGCCGGACGAAATTGATCAGCCGCTTCCGCCCGACGTGCGGGGGGGCCATCGGCTCGACGATCCGCCACCGGTCCCGGACCGCCTTGACCCGGAACCGCACTTCCTCGACGCGGGGCTCAGGCAGGAACGAGGCCGCTTCCCAGTACATGGCCCCCAGCACCCGGAACTTCACCGGGATGACGACCTCGTAGAGGTTGACGACCTCCCAGGCCTTGATGTCGTCCACCACCTCGTAGCTCTCCACCACGATCACCTTACCCCAGGCCGGCTCTTCCTTCCAGGTGATGAAGGGCTTGAGGGTCTCCCAGGACAGGGGCTCCAGCCGCGCGCCCTTCATGTCCAGCGAGACGTAGGCCTTCACCACGCCGACCGGGTCTTTCTTCAGGTCGCCCGTGGCGGCCCGGCCGTCGCCGGCCGCGACGAGGAGGAAGAGCGCCGCCGCCAGACCGACCGGCCATCTGACCGCGCGCCGCGCCGTCTTCATGAGACTTCGTGGAGTTTCATGGCGTTCGTGCCGCCCGGCTGCCCGACGAGCGTGCCGGACAGGATCACGATCCGGTCCCCGGCCGCCGCCAGCCGCTCCTCCTTCAGCCGGCGCTCGACCTGGAACACCCGCTCGTCCGCCTGCATGATCCGCGGCATCGTGCGGGGCAGCACGCCCCAGTAGAGGGCCATGCGCTGCCGCACGGACTCGGACGGAGTGAAGGCGACGATCGGCGCCGCCGGCCGCTGCTTGGCCAGCAGCCGTGCCGTGGTCCCGGACTCGCTGAAGGCCACGATCGCGCGGGCGCCGGTCGCCCCCGCCCCGCGGGAGGCCGCTTCGCAGATGGACTCGGGAATGGACCGGGCCCCCTCCCCGGCCGCGGGCCGCTCGTCCCCAGGCGCTCCGCGCCCGCCCGTCTCGGCCTCGGCCGTCCGGACGATGCGGTCCATCACCCGCACCGCCTCCACCGGATACTGCCCCCTGGCCGTCTCCGCGGAGAGCATGACCGCGTCGGTCCCGTCGAAGACCGCGTTGGCCACGTCGGAGGCCTCGGCCCTGGTCGGGCTCGGATGCGCCGTCATGGACTCCAGCATCTGGGTGGCGGTGATCACCAGGCGCCGGCGCCGGTTGGCTTCCCGGATGATCCGCTTCTGGAGCACCGGCACGACCTCCGGCCCCATCTCGACGCCCAGGTCGCCCCGCGCGATCATGACGCCGTCCGCCTCGTCCAGCAGCGGGCCCAGCGCCTCGATCGCCTCCGGCCGCTCGATCTTGGCGATGACCGGCACGTCGGCCCCGCAGGCCCCGATCAGCTTGCGGGCCTCGGCCACGTCGTCCGGTCCCCGCACGAACGACAGGGCCACGTAATCCACGCCCTGCGCGAGCCCGAACCGCAGGTCCTCCCGGTCCTTCTCGGTCAGCGTCGGGACGCGCACCCTCGTCCCGGGCAGGTTGATCCCCTTGTGCGCCCTGATCCGCCCGCCCGTGACGACCCGGCACTCCACCGCACCGCCCGCCACCTGCTCGACCATGAGCGCGATGAGCCCGTCGTCGATCAGGACCCGGGCGCCCGGCTGCACGTCCTCCGACAGCTCCGGGTAGGTGACCGGAATCTCGTTGGGCCGGAGCGGCCCGCGCGACGGCGCCTGATCCGGAACCAGGACGACCCGCTGCCCCGTGGCCACCTCCATGCCGCCGCCGGCCAGCTCGCCGACGCGGATGCGCGGCCCCTGCAGGTCCTGGATGATCGCGACCGCCGCGCCCAGGCGGGCGGCCACGGCGCGCACCGCCTTGATCGCCCGGCGGTGGGACTCGGGCGTGCCGTGGGAGAAGTTCAGCCGGGCCGCGTCCATGCCGGCCTGGATCAGCCGGTCCAGCACCTCCGGCTGGTCGCTGGCCGGCCCGATCGTGCACACGATCTTGGCTTTGCGCATCAACAACCCCGTCACTCGTCATGCGTCATGCGTCATTCGGGAGGAATTCCCGCGACCTTCTCGTCACGCTTGACGGATGACGAGCGACGAATGACGGCTTACGCGTCGGGCCCGAGCATCTTCTCCGGCTTGACCAGCGCATCGAACTCCTCGCCGGTGAGGTACCCGAGCTCCAGGCAGGCTTCCCGCAGCGTCTTCCGCTCCTCGTAGGCCTTCTTCGCGACCTTCGCCGACTTATCATACCCGATGCGCGGCGAGAGCGCGGTCACCAGCATCAAGGACCGGACCAGGAACTCGTGGATCCGCTCGCGGTCGGCCTGGATGCCGACGACGCAGTGCTCGGTGAACGACCGGCACGCATCGGCCAGGAGCCGGATGGAGTGGAGCAGGTTGTGGATGATGACCGGTTTGAAGACGTTCAGCTCGAAGTTCCCCTGGCTCCCCGCGATCGAGATCGCCGCGTCGTTTCCGAACACCTGCGCGCAGACCATCGTCATGGCCTCGCTCTGGGTCGGGTTGACCTTGCCCGGCATGATCGAGGAGCCCGGCTCGTTGGCCGGCAGGACCAGCTCGCCGAGCCCGCAGCGGGGGCCGGAGCCCAGCCAGCGGACGTCGTTGGCGATCTTCATCAGCGAGCAGGCCAGGGTCTTCAGGGCACCGCTGGCCATCACGAGCGGATCGTGGCTGGCCAGGGCCGCGAACTTGTTCGGTGCGGAGACGAACGGCAGGCCCGTGGCCGCGGCGATCCTGGCCGCGGCGCGGGTCGCGAACTCCGGGGGCGCGTTCAGGCCGGTGCCGACCGCGGTGCCGCCGAGCGCCAATTCATAAAGGTGCGGGAGCACGGACCGGAGCCGCACCAGATCCTGGTCGAGCTGCGCCACGTAGGCGGAGAACTCCTGCCCCAGGGTGAGCGGGACCGCGTCCATCAGGTGCGTGCGCCCGATCTTGACGATGTCCGCGAACTCCGCGGCCTTGGCCTGGAGCGCGTCGCGCAGCTTCGTGACCGTCGGGATCAGCCGGTGCGTGATCTGCTCCGCCGCCGCGACGTGCATCGCAGTCGGGAAGGTATCGTTGGAGGACTGGGACATGTTCACGTGGTCGTTGGGGTGGATCGGGTCCTTGCTCCCCATCTTCCCGCCGGCCAGCTCGATGGCCCGGTTGGAGATGACCTCGTTCGCGTTCATGTTGGTCTGGGTGCCGCTCCCCGTCTGCCAGATGCGCAGCGGAAAGTGGTCGTCCAGCTTCCCCTCGATCACCTCCTGGGCGGCGGCGAGGATCAGCTTGGCCTTGTCCTCCGGCAGCCGCTTCAGGTCCTGGTTGACCTCGGCGGCGGCCCGCTTGAGGATGCCCAAGGCCCGGATCAGCTCCCGGGGCATGACGTCCTGGCCGATGGCGAAGTGGTGCAGGGAGCGCTGGGTCTGGGCCCCCCAGTAGCGATCGGCCGGGACCTCGATCGCGCCCATGCTGTCCGTCTCGCGCCGGGTCGCCCCCGGCTTGGTCTGCTCGGTCATTCCGATTCCTCCATGTTCGCAGCGATGCAGGGAGAATAGACGAAGATTCCCCCGCGCGGCAAGGGTTTTATCCAACTTCTTTTCCTTGTAAGTTCGACTCCGCCACCTGACCGAGACTTGGTTAGGTACAGGTCAACTTGACGGCATAGTGCCAGTGACACTATAGTGATGTCATAGTGATATCATAGTGGTGCCAGTGGTAGCGCGGTGCATTACCAAAGCAATGCCCTACCCCTCAAATTAACCCTTCGGCGGGAGGTGCTTGATGGGAATGTATAACGCGATGATGGAAGGGATTGAAAAGAGACTAGAACAGTTGAAACGGGAAGGGAAACTGCATTTGCTGACTAAAGTTACTACGACAGGGGAAATCTCTGAAACTTTCACTTTCGAGCCGGAACCCGAGAAGGACTCGAAGCCGGAACAACATAAGTAAGGTTTAGATTTTTTATTTCCGAATACTTCAAGACTAAGCAGCTACTCGGCGTTATTTCCTTCCAATCGAAGGTCGGGTCCATCGCATAGTTTTTTCTCAGCTCACCCCTCTGAGCCTGCGTTAGGAACAAATCCTTCAGAGTTCCGTCTTCCTCAGTAGTAAAGCCGGAAACCATTCCCCTGTAGAGCCTCGTTTTCCCAGGAAATCCATCAACCGGAATGTAAGTAAGTGCCTCCGCAAACACGAAGACCTCAGCTCCAGTGTATGGAAGTGGAACTTTGGGACGGAGAAGTCTGTATAGCCAAGGGTTGCGGAATTCAAAGACTTTTGGCCATGTGATGTCGAGACGGTATTTCCATACGTAATGACGTAGGGCATGGCCGATCACAACCGCATAGAGGACGGTGGTAACAAAATATGTAATGACGAGTCCCGCATCTGCATAGATCGCATCCACAATGGCTGTGTCACCTTTCTCATAGCTGCCAGAGAGTAATTGGAACAGTGAGGAAAATCGAAGATGGGTTTCCATCCCCCCTACGTGTTTCCATAACTCCACGATACATACTCCAATGAAGTGGAACGGAAGTGCGTAGAGAAAAGCTCGGGCTATATCATCCGTCCCGCTTTTGGGCAGCACCTGCCGAGTAAATTCGTGAGAATAATAGCAGGACCTCACTAGATATCCAGGAATCGCGAGAACCAGAATAACGAGGGTCGTTAGAGCGATGTTGCCCATTCAGGCACCCGTCAGCTTCAACCCCCTCAGGAATACGCGGCCGCTGAAGCCTATTCGTTAAGCTAGTACTTCATTGTAGACGTGCCCCCCAGTGTACGACAAACTGGTACAAAAGTGAATGGACAGATGACCCCCTCCCCAAAACTAGACCGTAGTGAGCTGGAAATTTCGCTCTTCCTGCAGCCCGGTTTCGGCCGCGCGTTGCGTGAATTCCCTGGGCGTTAAATCCCCGAGCGCGCTGTGTGGCCGGTGCTCAT